>JAYELD010000077.1 GCA_034717215.1 Caldisericota bacterium | reverse complement strand
CAAGAATCAGAAGGAATTCTCCCATAATGTTACCACTGAAATCAAAGAAATCAAGCAGACAATCAATGATCTGCGGGTTGATTTTGCCAAAAATCGATGAAACCGTTGTTATATAAGGTTTTTAGCGTTTTTTAAAAAAGCTTCATATTTGGCGTATACGAGGCGTATTTAAAAAATACGATGATTCATACCAGCCACCTTGAAATAAGCGCTTAAAACACGCTTAAATTAAAGATGTTTTTTTCGTGTTTCTCGAAATTCCCCGCTTTTAGGCCATTTTGCACCATTTTTCCCTTTATTTAGCCTGTTTGCTTCATATGTATCCACATTTATACGGTATTCTGGTATAACCTGTGAAGAACTAAGAGATACTTTATTTATCGTAGTAATTTCATGCATTAAAATAATTTTTAACAAATAATGGATTTTAGATAAGCGAAATAATTTGACATTGGTATATCATAGTTATATTATGAGCAGTAGTAAGTAATAATTATTTATGGAGGTATTACTATGAATAACCAGTTGATTGCCTCTGAAGAAATTCCTTCTACTGAAATAGTAGACCATTGGGACCACGAAAAAGCCTGGAGCATCTTCCAATTATTAGATGTTAATGAAGGAACCAAAAAAGATTATCAATACCGGATAGGCCATTTTCTTAATTTTATTAACGATAAAAGATTAAACCAGAATAGTTTTTTAGAATATAAGCAGTATTTAAAGCTCCGGACCGATTACACGGTGGCCACAAAAAACAAGTATTTAATTACCGCTAAAGTCTTTTTAAAAGAATTGAACCGGAGGAGATTATTGCCGGTTGATATTACCCAAAATATAAAATCATTCAGCCATTCTAAAAAACACAAAAAAGAAGGTTTGACTGATCAGGAAATCGAAAAGCTAACCTTTGCCTTAAAAGAGCTTCCCAACAACCCCCATAATACCCGGATAAAAGCAATAATTGGCCTGCTGGTATTGCAGGGATTAAGACAAATAGAAATAACCCGGCTGGATGTAAAAGATGTTGACCCTATAAGAAAAACAGCTTTAATCGAAGGTAAGGGCAGAGATGATAAGGAAATCATTTATCTTCATCCGGAAACAGCAAGACATATCAAACGTTATCTAAAAGCAAATAATCACAAAGACGGTGCCCTGTTTGTCAGTAATAGTAATAACAGCCGAAATGTCAGGATTACTACCAGGGGATTGAGATTGATCATAAAGAAAGTTTTGAAGGACCTCAATATTGAAAAGAGCGTTCACGGATTCAGACACTATTTTACTACTGCCTTGCTTAAAAATTACCAGGGTAATCTTTTGAGGGTTGCCCAGTATACCAGGCATAAAAGCTTGGAGATGTTGCAAGTCTATAATGACAATATTGAGATGGAAAATGATTTACCAAAATATTACAAAACTTTCAAGGGAGTAAAGTTTTAAAATTTGAAAGGATAGTACGTTATCATGTCCAGAAAACTTAAAAAAATAATGGCCTTACAAAAAGAAGATAAAGGAATAGAACTTAAAAAATACCTAATAAGCTTGGGTGGCACTACTGCTAGAACCTTAAATTCAAAAACAGGAAGAATTGTTGAAGATATAGTTGTCAGTAGAATAATAAACCTTGAGAGATCACATAGGGAAGAAAAGCTTTGGGTAATAGTCTTGCTTTCCGCAATAGCTGCAATTCTAAGTGCATTAGCAGCCTGGTTTGCTGTCATTAAATAAAATATTTTTGTTTTAAAAATTCTTTCTACTTCCTATAACTCTAATTACAGGAAGTAGGATTTGCAAAATTTTATAATGCTATAATGTTTTAATATAATATCTAAAAATAATTAAGAAAAAGTGCTAAAATTAAAAAGCAGGTGAAATAATATGAACCAAAA
>JAYELD010000076.1 GCA_034717215.1 Caldisericota bacterium | reverse complement strand
TGAAGCTCTATATCTATAATGCAGTTGATATTAATTCAAGATTCCAGTTCTCTCATGCATTTGAATCAGCAAACAGTAAAAACACAGTTAAGTTTATGAAGAAACTTGAAACTGTATATCCGGGTGAGAGCGGAATAACAACTGTCCAGACTGACAATGGTTCTGAATACCTAGGTGCATTCGATCAATACCTTAAAACTAAACATATCAAACACCTCTTTATCTATTTCACAGACCCAAGGATCAATGGATACGTAGAAAGATCAAACAGAACATTACAGGAAGAATTCATCAACAACCACCTTAATCTATTAGCTACAAATATTAATGCATTCAACTCAAAACTAATCGATTATCTCATCTGGTATAATACTAAAAGAGTTCATAAAGGTCTTAATAATTTGTCGCCTATAGATTTTCTTAAAACATTATCCGGAGTCTCAAATGTATGTAACTCATACATTTCCTTGACCAACAGATAAAAATGATATATAATATTATGCAAAGCTTGATTAAGTTTAGACACATATGAACCTACTACCCAGTCAGATAAGAAGATTACAAAAATCTGTTGAAAGGAGTAGTATCTCTGAATAATAGAGATACTATGGATTGGTGAATGGGTGTCAAAATTTCTAAAGAGTAGATACGGTACAGTTCAATTAAGAGTAAGTGAGTCCTCAAAGAAGTATAGAATAAATTCGTAGAGAAAGATTTGACATCTTAAGGACAACCATCTTTAGATGGAAGGAACTATTAATCAAGGGGGTGGTGCAATGAAAACAATAAAAGTAGGCATCGTTGGCATCGGTAACTGTGCAAGTGCCTTAATTCAGGGAATCCATTACTACAGAAATAAAAATTCAGAAGATGCAATAGGACTGATGCATTGGGACATTAAAGGATACAAACCATCTGATATAGAAATTGTAGCCGCTATTGACGTTGATAAAAGAAAGGTAGATAAGGATTTAAGCGAAGCAATTTTTGCTAAATCAAACTGTACAAAGACATTCTATAAAGATATTCCCAAAACAGGAGTAAAAGTAGCAATGGGAAAAGTTTTAGATGGTGTTGCTCCGCATATGAAGAATTACCCGGAAGATCAAACTTTTGTTATCTCCGACAAAAAAGAAGCAGAAGAAAAAGATATAGTACGACTATTAAAAGAAAGTGGAGCAGAAATCTTGATGAATTATGTCCCCGTGGGTTCAGAAAAAGCAGCAAAATTTTATGCGGAATGCGCGTTAAAAGCAAATATTGCCCTTATAAACTGCATGCCTGTATTTATTGCATCTACTCAGGAATTCGCGGACAAATTCAGACAAAAAAATCTTCCCTTAGTGGGCGACGATGTAAAATCACAACTTGGAGCAACAATTACGCATAGAATCCTGACGCAGATGTTTCAAGACAGAGGAGTAAAATTAGAAAGAACCTATCAGCTCAACACAGGAGGCAATACAGATTTTTTGAATATGCTCTCTCAGGAAAGATTGAAAACAAAGAGAATATCTAAAACAGAGGCAGTACAATCTGTTTTAGATAAACCCTTAAATCCAAACAACATTCATATCGGGCCATCTGATTACGTACCCTGGCAAAAGGATAATAAAATATGTTTTATAAGGATGGAGGGCAAGCTCTTCGGTGGGGTTCCAATGTATATGGACTTAAGGCTTGATGTAGAGGATTCGCCAAATTCCGGAGGTTGCACAATTGACGCAATCCGATGCACAAAATTAGCGTTAGAAAGAAAGATAGGAGGCATACTTACGTCAATCTCCGCATATACAATGTAACATCCTCCTAAACAGTTCCCTGATGAAAAAGCAAAAGAAATGGTAGAAGAATTCATCCAGGGAAAACGCGAAGGGTAATAGATGAAAGCATTAATTATTGCAGCGGGAAGGGGCAGCAGGCTCAAAGATTTTACCGACAATGAGCCAAAGCCCCTTGCTCGACTTTTAGGGTTCTCCCTTATAGAAAGAGTTATTTTAACTGCGAGAGAAGCAGGCATCACCGAATTTGTAATCGTTACGGGATATCTCGGAGGAAAGATAAAAACAAAATTGGGAAATGGAAAGAAATACAACGTTAAAATAAATTATATAGAAAACAAAAAATGGGAAAAAGGAAATGGCATCTCCGTACTTAAAGGCAAAGACCTTATAAATAAAAAGTTCGTGCTGCTTATGACAGATCACATATTTGAATCTAATACACTAAAGAGATTACTTAAGACAAAATTGTCCAATAAGGAATGCATTTTAGTTGTTGATAAGGTGCCAAAAAAGCATATCGATTTAAATGACGCCACAAAAGTAAAAATAGAAAATAAAAAAATAGTAGATACTGGTAAAGAAATAAAAGATTATAACGGTATCGACTGCGGGATGTTTTTGTGCAACCAATCACTTTTTGACGCACTCAAGAAAAGTATTAAAAAGGGGGACGGAACACTCACAGGCGGGATACGCATCTTATCAGAAAAAGGGGGAATGAGATACTTTGATATAAAAGAAAATTTCTGGATTGATATCGATACAAAAGAAGATTTCAGAGAAGCTGAAAAAATTCTATGCAAAAGATTAACAAAGTTAACAGACGGCCCTGTATCAAGATTTCTAAACAGACCTATTTCTATCAAAATTTCAAAACTCCTCATAAAAACTAAACTAACACCAAATTCAATCTCCCTTTTTAGCTTTGCCCTGTGCTTGCTTTCCTCTTATTTCCTTTCACTTGGCAGTTACCTTCATGTTGTAATCGGCGGGCTTCTGTCTCAATCTGCTTCGATCATTGACGGCTGCGACGGCGAAGTGGCAAGGCTTAAATTTCAACAGACAGAATATGGGGCATGGTTCGATACAATACTGGATAGGTACGCAGATGCCTTGATTATTTTAGGGTTGGCTTATGGACTGTGGAGATTGCACGGCAACACAATGATATGGATTATAGGGTTCATTGCCCTGGCTGGCAGTTTTATGAACAGTTACACGGCTACTAAATATGATTTCATTTTCAAAAAGAGCGGGAAAAAGCCGAAAGTACGAATCGGAAGAGACATAAGACTACTTTTAATTATGATAGGTGCACTATCCAACCAAATTTTTTATACGCTTATTATTCTTGGCATTATAACAAATGCTGAAACGATAAGGAGATTATACACTTTAAGAAAAACCTAAAAAAACATCCTAAGAACGCTGTGTTTATGCCAAATTGCAAGAGGCACTCATAAAACGCCCAAATTTAACGATGTATGAGAAATATGTATATTAAGATGAAATATTACTTTTGTGACGCTTAAAATGCATTAAAACGCTAATAAATAACCCTGTGTTTAACAGTGTTTCTTGGGGGTGGCACGAAGGAATGCAGGTTTCTTGGACCTCTCATTTTTAAGGACATCCTCAGGAAACCCTTTATTTAAGCCAAATTCATTTTTAATTTAATGCCAGGGGAATGTTTAATCTTTAAAAATTGTTAGAATACGGCACAAGTTCGCAGAAATGCAATCTAATTTGAATGAGTTAGGAGACACCACTCAATACTCCCCCAAAAAAAGCAAGGATGTAAAAACGAATAACAAAAGAGTAAGAGGATAAAACAAAACGTAAAAGAAAAGATCTCGCAAAGACCCTTTTTTCTGTCACTGCGAGTATTCCGAAGGAATGCGTAGTAGTCCCATAGTAACGAGCCTTTCGTCATCGCGAGGAACGTAACGAAGAGAAGTGACGTGGCGATCTCAAAGTAAATCTTCTTTTTTTTGTTTTCCTAAAACAATTATTTATTGTTAGGGATGAGATTGCTTCGGTCGTTGCACTCTCTCGCAAAGACACTCACTTTCGTCATCGCGAGGAACGTAACGAAGAGAAGTGACGTGGCGATCTCAAAGTAAATCTTCTTTTTTATTATTTTCCTAAAACAATTATTTATTGTTAGGGATGAGATTGCTTCGGTCGTTGCACTCCCTCGCAAAGACAGGGTGTGATAAGATTGTCGCTTCACAGTATAATGCATGTCAAGGAAAAGAACAGAATGACAGGATAGAAACAAAGGAGGAGATTGCCGCGTCAGTCGCTAATGTTCCTTTCTCGCAAAGACAGAAAGGCTGTCACTTCACAGCGTAATACATGTCAAGGAAAAGAGCGCAAAGACCTATAGTACAAAGAAGTATGTAATGCCATCCTCTCTACTTAAATTTTTTCAATAAAACCTTCTTTTATATACTATTTTAAAAAATATCAAAAATTACTCCTGTTAAATGGAAAGATATTAAATTTTTCAATCTTTTTTTGTTTACTTTTTTAATTTTCTTGTTATAATATAATAAATTTTGTCACACTGAGGTAACTATATAGCTACTTGGGTATGATGATCTTAAGGATGAGAACTTGAAAGAAACAAATTTATACAAGATAAAAGAGCAGGCAATTAATTCGGGCAGGATGGTATTTGACTCATTAAGCCTCTCAAATTTAATTGGGAAAAAAAGAGAGATTGCAAAAGTTTACATCTCAAGACTTGTGAAAGCGGGGATTGCAAGGAAACTAATAAGAGGAAAAATATCCTTCACTGACGACGAATACATTATTGCTACACAACTTTTCGAGCCTTCTTACATATCTCTTTTGTCTGCTCTTAATTTTCACGGGCTTGTGCAGCAAATTTCTAAAAACATACAGTGTATAAACCCCAGGAACACAAGAACATACCCTGACTTAGGGGTAGAGTATCACAAAATTTCAAGGAAATTATTCTTTGGATATAAGGTATATAAGAAAGGCAATAGCTATATTTTCGTTGCAGATAAGGAAAAAGCTGTGCTTGACGGACTACACCTGGGACAAATCAAGGAATCATTTTTGAAAGAAGTCTTTAGTCAGCTTGACACCAAAAACCTTTTGGAATATTCAAAAAAATTCAACAAAAAGATTCAAAAACTGGTAAAGGAGACATCAAAACAATGATAAACAAAAATGACCTCATAAAGATAGCCAGATTATACGAAATGCGTCCATGGCAGCAAGAAAAACATTATATTCAGTCGCTAATTTTAGTCGCCATAGGGAAAGAGCCAGTTGTTCTGAAAGGCGGAACTTATTTATGGTTTTTCAATAATTTGCCAAGATTCTCAGAAGATCTTGATTTTACAGCATCTGGTAGATTAAGCAAAAATCTACCAGAGATGGTCTCTGAATCACTTGAATTCTTTGGAGTAGACAACGCATTAAAAATAATTTCGGATAATGAAAAAACACTTTCATTTAGAGTCAGCGCAAAAGGTCCACTAAACACATTAGACATTGATCTATGCTATGTTTACATTGAAATAAACAGAAGAGAAAAAATTATTCTCAAACCTGTCTCCATTTTAACAAAAATAGAGCCTTATGGTTTGCCAATAAAAGTACTTTCAGGAATGCACCTCTCAGAAGTCGCAGCAGAAAAAATAAGGGCTATATTAACAAGAAGTAAAGCAAGAGATGTTTATGACCTCTGGTTCCTTATAAAGGAAGGTTATACGCCTCAGCTGAAAATTGTAGAAGAAAAGTTAAATCATTATGAAAAAAATTTCTCATTAGAATTATTTACGGAAAAACTTAAAAAAACAGAAAACATCTGGGTAAAGGAGTTAAAACCCATTCTTTTCGGGCACCTGCCGGAGTTTCAAGGTGCATTTGAATTTTTAATCAACAAAGTAAAAGAAATCAGTTAGATGTAAGGACAATCTTTGTGAGCGAGTTTGCCTGCGCTACTCTTCAGCAAATTTACTCTTCTGCAACCTACAATCCTAAACATCATGCACGCAGATGCCCAAATTTCGCAAACAGTAAAACAGTATAATTATTTTTCTATAAACATTTTTTCCGTTGAAATTTGAGGGGTTTTCTCAACTGATAATTTCCTTGATGGATTCTACAACTCTCCTAAGATCAGGCAAGTTTAACTTACCTACTTCTTTCACGAGCCTTGATTTGTCAACCGCTCTAATCTGATCGCATACAGCAACAACTTTCTTTCCAAGCGCATTAACTTCTACAGTTAACGGGGGCAGAGGCTTTGCAGAAGAAGATAGTGGAACGACAATCACTGTCCTTCTTGCCATATTGACAGGCGTTGCACCCACAAGCACACATGGCCTTTTCTTCTTTATTTCTGATCCACTTGTTGGATCAAGATTCACCCAGTAGATAGTTCCGCGTTCAAAGTTACTCAATTCCGTCTCCAGTTGTTATGTTCCACTCTTCCATCTCTTTATTTAATTTCTCATTCTTTTCCAGTTCAAGCGCAATCTTGTATAATTTCTCATCTCGTCTCTTAACCTCTTCTTCTATAAGTTTTGCAATGATTTTGCTTCTCTCTCCTCTTGGCACAATGGACCTAAACTTTGCTGCCAATTCTTCAGGAATTTTTATAAGCATTTCTCCCATTTTTATCACCTCATATATATTATATACATATCTCTAATATATGCAATAGAAAACGGATGCAAATGAAATATGGGCAGGTTTTTGCGCCTGCCCTAATTAAGTAGATCAGATACGATGACTGGACAAAGACAACGGCGCGATTGCTTCGGGAAAAAGGCAAAAGAGGGGATTACCGCGCTCGCCTGACATCTTACTCGTAACGACAAAAAGGCTGTCGCTTCACGGCAATAACAAAATGCCAAGGAAAAGAGCTCGCAAAGACACTCACTTTCGTCATCGCGAGGAACGTAACGAAGAGAAGTGACGTGGCGATCTCAAGGTAAATCTTCTTTTTTATTGTTTTCCCAAAACAATTATTTGTTGCTAAGGATGAGATTGCTTTGTCGCTACGCTCCGCGCAATGACGGCTTTTCTTCGTCGCTGAGCTCTACATAATAATCTCCTCTTACAATTCCTCGCGTTCTTTATGGTACGTGAAGTTCTTCAATACGCATGTGATCGTATCGTAGAAAGGACAATCAACGACACACTTCACAAATGTTTCGTCTTCTCTGTGGATAAAGACAGTAATGGTTGGCTTGCCTAATGCTTTAAGGTATCTTTTATACGTTGCTTTCAAAATCCTATCCTGGTAATTATCTTCTCTGATTCCCTTCAACCTGTTTTTGATATCAAAAATTTTCTTGTTCCCCTCCCAGCAGGCAAATTTACTACTCTGCCCCAGGCATATTGTCTCGACAAATTCTCCCTTTGCGCGAAGCACATTGAGTTCATCAACAACTCCGGGGATAATACTTTCTGTTTCCTTTTTTGTTTTTTCCGCAAACCCTTCAACTTCTTTTAGCTTTTCCTTTAGAATAATCATTTTATCCCCCTGTGTAATGTTTTGTTTCTTCTTTCATTATCCGTATTGCCACTGTTTTCTTTCGGATTTCCTCTGACGTGAAAACTACTCCGCCGCCCGCCGCCTTTTTGAACGCAATGAGGTATCTGTTTGCTTTTACGTACCTGTTTTCCTCTTTCCTGTAATCATCAGCGAGGTGATCATCGAGCCACGCTGTAAATGTCAAAGGTGTCATCTTTGCTTCCCCCGTCCAGTCCGTAAGGTGTGAAATAATGCTTCCCAGCGAATGAAATTTGAGGCGCCAGAAACTGTCTTTTATCCTCCAGGTACAGATTTTCTTGATAAATTCCATAGGCAGCTTCATTTCAAAAAGCAGGCGGCGTGCGTTCCTCATCTCTCGTGAAATCCATATTTTATCGGGTACTTCTGTGTGCAGAATTTCTTTTGCAAACCAGAGCACAAGGTCTATGCACTGCTCTACTTCTTCTTTTGTCATTTTTCCTTTTACTGAAGAAGAATTGGTTTTTATAATTCCGTTGTTTATAGTTTTGTTTTGAATCTCTTTCCTGTCGTCAGACAGTATATTTATATTTTTTTCTTTTAAAGTTTCTTTTAAAGTTTCTTTAGGGTTCGGGTCCACTTTGTTTTCATCTGTGTTCGTTTGAGATTGGTTGTTGCAACTTGCAACAGCTTTGTGATAATTTGCAACAGTGTGACTTTTTGCAACAGCTGTATTTTTTTGCACCACCCAACTCTTGAAATGCTCGTTGAACTGGAATTTGTCTCCTCTTTTTAACAGCTTTCTTTCCCTGATCATTTTATTTATTGCCCTCGAGCAGACTGCTCTATCCATTTCGTTTGCTTCTGCTATATCTGGTACTGACATTTCTTTTGTCCATTTCTGCCTTACGCCGTTAAAAGAATACCCGCGAGAGTTTCTTAGAACATAAACAGCAATCCTCATCTCTGTGTAGGAGAGCTTACCCTTTCCAAGGATTTCAAGGGTGTTGTTTTTAACCGGGGTGAAGTTAATCATCATTTCCACCTTAAGTAATTAAACAAGGGGGAAGGACAATGCCTCACCCGACCAATTTGCAATAGACATTCAGCGCAAAAACTAAAAGATATGCTTCTGTTTTCCTTAATCATAATCATTAAACACCTCCACTTTATATTTTGCAGGGAAGGGCTGCCAGATTATTACGTTAACCTTCTCCTACATATATAATTATGCAAGGGGGGGAGAGAAAAAGGTTTTTTTGATATTTGTTAGGAGGCCGTTATAACCACGCAAATGCCTTTTAAATGCAACTTATGTTAATAAATATAAAAATTTTTTATATTTATTGTAATGATAGTGCAGCGTAGAGACATCCTGTCTCCGTCACTGCGAGCGTAGCGCGGCAGTCCCATAGTAATATTTCTTTTTTTGTCGCCCTGAATGAAGTGAAGGATCTCTCTTTTGTCGCTTGTTTTGTTATTAAAGTAGAGATTCTTCGTCACTCATTTCGTTCATTCCTCAAAAATGACTGAGCAAAAAAAAGGTGAGACTGCTTCAGCTTCCGTTGGAAGCCTTGCAATAACAACTTCAGAAGGGATTGCTACGCTTACCTTTGGCAAGGAAAAGAGCAGAATGGCAGGATAGAAATAAAAGAGGGCTGCCTTTCGGCAGCCCTGTAAATGCCTTTACCGGAGTAAAATCTTATATTTCAAGACTTGACCTTTTTGTTCCACTTCTCCTTTTCCTAGATTAACTATCCGTCACAACTCCATCCGCATCAATCACTAGTACGCCATCGGTCGTTAAAATTTCTGTTGCAGCAGACACAGAATCAGTCCTGTAAAGGAAAGTTACACCAGCAGTATCTGTCCTTATATAAGCAAAAGTAACCCAGTGGTTGCCATTATCATCAGACAGATAATAAACTAGTCCATCTGCGTTGCTTATTGCTGCAGCAGTAGTTGTAAACGGGTCTATAATGCTATTCAATGTACCCGGTTTCAAATATTCAATGGGTCCCGATTCACCAAGCACATTTGTCCTAGTTGCAATATTTACAGTTGCAGTATTAGGTGCTGTGCCGCCAAGACCTGCTAATTCAGCATTAATTACAGCATGACCAGCAGCATCACTAACTGCTTCTGCAGTTGTAACCACCGGATAACTGCCCCAGTCTGTTCTGAATGTTTCAAGTCCCGTCGCAAGTGTTGCCATATCAGCCGCAAGTCTTGATTTTTTCGCCCTCTCCGTCATCCTCAAATAATTCGGGATTGCAATTGCAGCAAGAATAATGATAATTGCAATTACAATCATTAGTTCAATCAGCGTAAAACCTTTTCTGTTTCTTGCTTTACTAATTTTAAACATCATTTTCCTCCTTTTTGTTTTTTAATTTCTTAAATATAACCGTATAAACTTCTTTTTCTTTTCGCTCCGCTAATGCTTTTCTCTTTTTTCTCTTTTTCACCTCCTTTTATATGTAAAAATAAAATTTCTATTCTTTATTTTATGTCAAAAATTCATTAAGTCAAACATATTTCAATTAAACAGAAAAAAATGCCGGTTACGCCACTCAGCTCCCTGTATCCTACAGCGTCCATTCACCAAGATACAGCTCCTCGCTGTCATTTTCTTTTGCATAAATTTACTTAATTTATATAATTTTAAACCCTTTTTTAGTTCTTGTCAAGTTTTTTATAAAAAATTTTTTATAAAACAATTGTTTGTCGTTAGGGCAGAGATTGCTTCGGTCGTTGCACTCTCTCGCAAAGACACTCACTTTCGTCATCGCGAGGAACGTAGCGAAGAGAAGTGACGTGGCGATCTCAAAGTAAATCTTCTTTTTTTGTTTTCCTAAAACAATTATTTATTGTTAAGGAAGAGATTGCTTCGGTCGTTGCACTCCCTCGCAAAGACGAGAAAAAAGAAAAAAATAAGATTCCGGATCAAGTCCGGAATGTACTGTGTTGTGTCAATACCCTTTAAAGAAAAAGTTTAACTTTTTTC
>JAYELD010000075.1 GCA_034717215.1 Caldisericota bacterium | reverse complement strand
GCTATAATATTAGTAATTCCCAACTCTTCTAAAACAAGGGAAACAAGAATATTGGATTGAACTTCCCCTATTGCAACAACAACAACATCACAATTTTTGATACCTGTTGCCGCAAGAGCTTCTGGATCGGTTGCTTCAACAACTTCAGCAAAACTCACTTCATCCTTAATATCGTCAACAAGATCGGAATCTTTGTCAAGAGCAATCACTGTACGTCCTAATTCTTCAAGATGTGTAGCAACAGCTGCACCGAATTTCCCCAGTCCTATTACTCCAAACTGTTTTTTCATACTTATTGCCTCCTAACCTATGGCTATATCCTCTTCTGGATAGCCTATATGCGGGGTTTTTCTTCTCCCCATCATGCTAATAACTAAACTCATCGATCCTATTCTCCCTACAAACATTGTAACAATAATTACAAAACGCGAAATAGATGAAAGATGTGTAGTAATACCCGTAGAAAGACCTACTGTCCCGAATGCTGAAATTACCTCAAACAAAACTTGCAAAAATGTAAACTCACCACCTTGCACAAAAAGAATAACAAGAGTTGCAATAGCAATCACAAAAATGGCAAATCCAAATACAAATACCGCACGCATCAAAGTTCCCTTTTTTATCGTCCTCTTACCTATAACCACGTTTCCTTTTCTTCTTATGGAATAAACAACTAATCCAGTAATAACAATAAATGTCGTAGTTTTTATTCCACCTGCTGTACCTCCAGGAGAACCTCCTATAAGCATAAACCATGTCAAGATAAACTGAGTAGACTGATTAAGATTTTTTATAGCCACTGTACTGAATCCTGCTGTACGTGGGGTAATAGATTGGAAAAAAGCTGCAAGCAACTTACCACGCAAAGAAAAATTTGCTATGCTGTTAGGATTACGCCATTCAAATAGTAAAAAAAGTCCAGCACCAGCAAGAATAAGAAATAAAGTTATTCTCAGTACTATTTTTACATGAAAAGTCAATCCTCTATCGTGAGGATGAAGCAATCTCCACAGTACATAGAATCCAATCCCACCTGTTACAATAAGAATCATAACAGTCAGATTAAGTGTAAGATCATTTGTATACCCTTGAAAACTTTGAAACCCTCCCATAATATCAAATCCTGCATTACAAAATGCGGAAACAGAGTGAAACGCCCCCATAGTAAGAGCTCTCCAAAAAGAAAAATCTCTCAAAAACCTAAGTGTAAGAGCAATAGTGCCTAACCCCTCCATTATAAGTACAACAAGAAGTGTCACCTGCAAAAAACGCATAATACCAGAAATATTGTATACGTTCAATCCCTGCTTTAAAATCATGCGATGCTCCAGCGAAACTTTTTTATTAAGCAAGATTAGGAAAAATGAAGTAATTGTCATATATCCCAGCCCACCACACTGGATAAGGAGGATTATAATAAATTGCCCCCATCCTGACCAGTATGTTCCAGTATCCACGACGACTAATCCAGTTACACAGGTGGCTGAAGTAGAAGTAAAAAATGTAATTAGCGGATTGGTAAATTGATGAGAACTACTTGCAAAAGGAAAAATAAGAAGTATCCCTCCAGCTATAATTAATGCGAGAAAGCTTAAAACAATAAATCTAGGTGGAGTAATCTTTTTTCTCATTTATGCCTTCTCAATAGCAAGTCGGTATTTTTTTTCACCGATAGATAATTCCTTTATAATAATGGGGTTCTTCAATTGCGTTAGTTCCTCTGCGAGAGTTTCCTGCATAATATATTCTGTAAACTCTTTTATTGTATCATCATGCGGTTCTAATGAAAGTTGAATCCTATCGGAGATATTAAGATTTGCTTCCTTTCTCATTCCTTGAACTGTATGTACAATTTCTCTTGCAACACCTTCTCCTCTCAATGCATATGTTAACGTTGTATCAAGAAATACAAAACACCCTTTGTCTCTTACGGCAATGTAATTCCCTTTATTTTCAAGTTCAAGAATCAAATCACTTCCAGAAAGTTCTACTTCCTCCCCGTTTATATTAACCATAACCTTCCCTCTTTTTACAAACTCTACGCCCTTTTCTCGATTATTCAACTGTTTTGCAATTTCTGGAAGATTCTTTCCGTACTTTTTGCCAAGCACGGAAAGATTTGGTTTAAGAATTACCGCGCAATATTTTAAAATGCTATCTGGTATCTCGACATCCTTAACATTGAGTTCTTCTTTTATAACACTGCTATTCTTCGCAATAACGCTTTTTTCTTCGTCATTTTCTACGTATACTACAAGCTTTAAAAGTGGCTGTCTTACCCTTATTTTCGACATCTTTCTTGTAGCACGGCCAAGCGAAGTTACATTTATAATAAGTTCCATATCTTCAATAAGTTTCTCCTCTATGTATTTAACATTCGGTTCAGGATAATCCTCGAGGTGAACACTCTCCCTTGCACCAGGCAGAATATCTTTTACAAGACTGCTGTACAATGTTTCTGCAAGAAATGGCGTAAATGGCGCAAGTAGGAGCGCAAGCTTTTTCAGCACTTCGTAAAGCGTAAAATATGCAGAAAGCTTGTCGGAATCATTCTGGCTCTTCCAAAATCTCCTGCGTGAACGTCTTACATACCAATTAGATAATTCATCAACAAATGATTGGATTTCTCTGGTGAGAAATGTAATTTCAAATATCTTCATTTTCTCTATAATAGTTTGGTTCAGTTTTTCAGCTTTTGCAATGATCCATTTATCTAAGATATTTCTTTTTTCAACAGGAATAGAAGAAATAGAAAGTGAGTTAAAATTATCTATATTTGCATACAATGAAAAGAAAGAATAAACATTTCTTAATGGGATAATAAAGCTCTTCATTGCGTCATTCACTACATTTGTTCCAAATCTTCTTGGAGACCATGGTGGAGATGCTGTGTAGATCGACCACCTGAATGCATCTGCTCCTTGTTTGTTTAAAATTACCCAGGGATCAATGACATTTCCTTTGCTCTTACTCATTTTCTGGCCTTTTTCGTCAAGTATCAATTCAAGGCACATTACATTTTTATATGGGGAAACTCCCTTTATCAATGTAGATATTGCAAGTAATGAATAAAACCATCCTCGTGTTTGATCAATTGCTTCTGTAATAAAATCTGCAGGAAAGTCCTTTTCAAACTCTTCTTTGTTCTCAAACGGATAGTGCCACTGAGCATACGGCATTGAACCCGAATCAAACCACACATCAATTACTTCCGGAACTCTTTCCATAACTCCACCGCACTTCGGACATCGCAAATGAAAGTTATCCACATAAGGTTTGTGGAGTTCAACATCAGAAGGGACCTCTTCTATTGCCTTTTCTCTTAGCTCTTCAATGCTTCCTATAGATTCTTTATGGTTACACTCTTTGCAAACCCAGATATTCAGCGGAGTACCCCAATAACGCTCCCTCGATAAAGCCCAGTCCTTAATATTCTCAAGCCAATTGCCAAATCTCCCGTGTTTTATATGTTCTGGGAACCAATTGATACTTTCGTTATTTGCTATAAGTTGATCCTTTACTTTAGTCATATTTATAAACCAAGATTTCTTTGCATAATATAAAAGTGGTGTACCGCACCTCCAACAAAACGGATAATCATGCTCATAAAGTTCTTTCTTTAAAAGCAATCCTCGTTCTTCAAGATCCTTTATAATAAGTGGATCTGCCTTTTTTACAAACATTCCTTTCCACTTGCCTTTTGTAAGGTTTCCTTCAAGATCAACAAACTGCACAAATGGCAAATTATATTTTTTCCCAACTTCAAGGTCATCTTCTCCAAATGCAGGGGCCATATGTACAATACCAGTCCCGTCATCCCCAGTAACAAAATCTGCTGTAACAACTTTATACGCCGTATCTCTTTCTTTGTCTGAAAAATCTGTATAGTCATATAATGGCTTATACTTTATCCCCTCAAGTTCCTTGCTGCTAAATGTCTTTACAATTTCGTAATTTTCTTTTAATACTTCTTTTAATCTGTTTTCAGAGAGAATCAATTTTTCTCCTTCATAGTTCACTAAAACATAAGTAAAATCAGGATTTATCGCAACAGCAAGGTTTGATGGGAGTGTCCATGGAGTTGTTGTCCAAACAAGCAAATATGTAACAGGAAATTTATCATTCTCTACCTTAAATTTCACAAATATTGATGGATCTTTCACTTTTTGGTACCCAAGAGAAACTTCGTGAGAAGAAAGCGTCGTCCCGCATCTTGGGCAATACGGAGATACTCTGTTCCCTTCATACAGCAATCCCTTATTAAAAATCTGCTTAAGGATCCACCAGACTGACTCTAAATATTTATTTTCATACGTAACATATGCATTTCCCATGTCCAGCCAGAAACCAATTCTGTCTGTCATTTTCTCCCATTCTTCTTTATATTGCATGACACTTTCCCGGCAGAGCTTATTAAACTTTTCCACGCCGTATGCCTCAATTTCCACTTTTGTATGAATGCCAAGCTTTTTTTCCACTTCGATCTCAACAGGAAGTCCTTGAGTATCCCATCCTCCTCTTCTTGGAGTATAAAACCCCCTGAGGGAATTATATCTTAATACTGTATCCTTGTATATTCTGGACAAACCGTGATGCACGCCGGGCATCCCATTTGCAGTAGGCGGACCTTCAAAAAATACAAATTTTTCCTTGTCCTTTCTTATCTCAAGGCTTTTTTCAAAAATCTTATTTTTATTCCAAAAATCTATTATTTGCTCCTCTTCAACAGGAATGTCTGTCGCCTTTGCAATTCTTTTAAACATAGAACCTTCTCCTTTCACATATTACAAATAAGTATAAGAAGTTAACATGCACAGTCAAGAATTTATTTTATAAGAAATACATAAATACAAACAAATTGTTGTTAATCAAAACACATAACGAATTTATTTACCATACAAATACTTTGCTTCCGACATCCAATAAGCGCTCTAAAAATGAATTTTGGTGTTTTAAAATAATAGATAAAATAAATATGAAAATCGGCTACCGTACTTTTTATATCATATCAAAACAATCAACCTTTTATTCATTTTTTTTACAGAATATTTATTTATATATATTTTTGTGCTAAAATAGAAAGATAGGAGGTAATTTTACATGGATCCAAATAAATTGACAGAAAAGGCACAGGAAGCATTAATGGTTGCAAAGGAAATCGCTACAACGCAAAACAACCAATCGATAGATGTCGAACACCTACTCGCCGCCCTTATCCAACAACAGGATGGAATAGTTCCTATGCTCCTAACTACACTAAAAATAGACAAAGATTTACTTTTGAGAAACATATACAATGCCATTGAAAAATTCCCAAAAATTCAAAGTGTAAGCGAGGAGAAATTTTATATCACACCCAGGTTGGAGGAGCTTTTTAGAAGAGCAGAAAAAGAAACCCAAAATATAGGTGATGCATTTATAAGCACGGAACATCTTTTTCTTGCTGCAATTTCCGATACAGAAGAAGCAGGCAAAATTCTTGCCAGGTATGGAATAACAAGGCAAAATGTATTAAATTCATTCAAAGAAATACGCGGAGACAAAAAAGTGACAGATAGAACACCGGAAGTTAAGTATAAAGTCCTTGAAAAATATGGCAGAAACCTGACCGCAATAGCAAGAGAAGGGAAAATGGATCCTGTCATTGGAAGAGACGAAGAAATCCGCCATACAATGCAGATTCTTTCAAGAAGAACTAAAAATAACCCTATTCTCATAGGAGAAGCAGGTGTAGGCAAGACCGCAGTAGTAGAAGGACTCGCCCAAAGGATTGCATCTGGAGATGTCCCTGAATCGCTTAAAAACAAAGAAATATTCCAACTTGATATGGGATCACTAATTGCCGGTGCAAAATTTAGAGGAGAGTTCGAGAACAGATTAAAAGCAGTAATAGACGAAATTAAACACTCCCAGGGAAAAATTATTACATTTATAGACGAGATTCATACCGTAGTGGGAGCAGGAGCAGTCGAAGGATCTCTTGACGCATCAAATATGTTAAAACCCGCACTTTCCCGTGGAGAGCTCCGTACTATAGGCGCAACAACGCTTGATGAGTATAGAAAATATATAGAAAAAGATGCTGCACTTCAAAGAAGATTCCAGCCAGTATTAATAAACGAACCTTCTGACCAGGAAACAATTGCCATACTAAGAGGGTTAAAAGAAAAATACGAAGTACATCACGGAGTCAAAATCAAAGATTCTGCGCTTGTTGCTGCTGCTAAACTTTCTTCTCGCTATATCCCCGACAGATTTCTTCCAGATAAAGCAATAGATCTTATGGATGAATCAGCAGCTCTTCTTAAAATGCAAATAGACAGCATGCCTGTAGAACTTGATGAATTAAAGAGAAAAATTAGAATGCTAGAAATGGAAAAGAAAGCACTTGAAAAAGAGAAAAATGACCCGGATACATCAGAACGACTTAAAAAAATTGAAACAGAACTTGCTAATCTGAAAGAAAAAGATATTGTATTAACGACAAAGTGGACTCAAGAAAAAGATGCAATTCATAAAATAAGAACAATCAAAAAGCAAATAGATAAAGTACGCACAGAGGCAAAACTTGCGGAACATCACGGAGATTTAGATGGAGCAGCACGCCTTCTGTATGGAGAATTGCCTTCTCTTCAAAAACAACTGGAGGACGCAAATAAAAAATTGCAAGAAATACAAAAAGATGGAGCAGTTCTCAAAGAAGAAGTAGGCGAAGAAGAGATTGCCGCTATAGTTTCAAAATGGACAGGTATACCTGTTTCAAAAATGCTTACTTCCGAAAAAGAAAAATTACTGCATCTCGAAGACCATTTAAGGAAACAAGTTGTTGGACAGGAACAAGCAATTGTTGCCGTTTCAAATGCCATAAGGCGCGCAAGAGCTGGATTATCAGATCCTGATAGGCCACTCGGCTCTTTCATCTTCCTTGGACCAACAGGAGTTGGCAAAACAGAGCTTGCAAAAACATTAGCCAAAGAGCTATTTGACACAGAAAAGGCCCTGGTTAGGATTGATATGTCAGAATACATGGAAAAGTTTTCGGTTTCTCGTCTCATTGGGGCACCTCCAGGATATGTTGGATATGAACAAAGCGGACAACTTACAGAAACAGTAAGAAGGCATCCATACTCTGTCATTCTGCTTGATGAAATTGAAAAAGCACACCATAATGTATTCAACATTTTACTACAGATACTTGATGATGGACGGCTTACAGATTCAAAGGGAAGAACCGTAAATTTTCGTAACACAATCATCATAATGACTTCCAATATTGGAAGTAGGTACATCTCGGACATTAATGCGCTCCCCAGTACAAAAGAATATATGGACCAGTATGAAAAAATTGTAGAAAAAGTCCAGGAAGATATGCGTCATATATTCAGGCCAGAGTTTCTAAACAGAATTGATGAAACAATTATATTTAACCCATTAGGCATCAATCAAATTAAACAAATTGTAAATATTCTACTTGGAGAAACATTAACTAAACTTAAAGAAAAAGATATTAATCTAATCATAGAAGATGAACTAAAAACATTCCTTGCAAATAAAGGATTTGATCCAGTATATGGCGCAAGACCGCTAAAGAGAACTATCCAGAAATATATAGAAAATCCCCTTGCTTCATTTATCCTTTCGCGCGATATAGAGAAAGGAACAAAGATTAAAGGATACTTAGAAAAAGGAGAGGTAAATTTCGAACTAATAAAATGAAATTTGAAAAAATTATCACAAGCGAAGCCAAAAAAATAAAGTTAAAAATTACACCAGAAATGCTAAATGCATTTAGAGTATATAAAAACTTGCTTCAGCAATGGAATAACACTCGCTTTAACCTTACTTCTGTTCTGGACGATGATGAAATAGCTATAAAACATTTTGTTGACTCCCTTCATCTTGTCCAAGCAACCCCAATTAATGGCAACAAAAAATTAATCGATATTGGAACTGGCGCCGGTTTTCCCGGCCTTCCTATAAAGATTGTTTTCCCAACACTTAATCTTACACTTGTGGATTCACAAAAAAAGAAGGTATTCTTTATAGGTATGTTGCTGAGACGATTAGGAATAGAGGATGTAACGCTTATCAGCAGCAGGGGAGAAAAATTAGGAAAAGAAAAAGAATTTAGAGAAAAATTTGATATTGTTACAATGAGGGGAGTAAGCAAAATTTCTGTAATTTCTGAAATCGCTCTTCCCCTTTTAAAAATTGGCGGAAACGCAGTATTCTGGAAAGGAGGCAAAGAGATAAAACAAATAGAGAAGTTTATTCCATTTATAGAAAAATTGGGAGGACACATCAAAAATACAAAGGAATATCAACTGCCACATACCTTACACAAAAGTTATCTCATCTGTATAGAAAAAGTAAAAGAAACTCCCCAAAAATATCCCAGGTCTTACTCCTCTATTTTAAAATCTCTTAAAAAAAATGCGTGAAAAAGATAAAGATTTTTTCAAATTGCCTTTAACAATTGTTGCATCATACTTTATCATCTATCTTACTCTGTTTAATGTACTTTCTATGGGAATTATTAAGTTTCTCATTTTTTCGTTAGTGCTTTTTCTGCTGAGTATTTTTTTCTATGCCGCATCAAATCGCACCAAATACAGGGGCAAGGAATCTTACTTTGCTTCTATATCCGCAATCCTTATGTATTTCTCCCTTTTTATCACACCATCAATTGCAGGAATGCTCTCATTCAACATATGGGGATGGCTTGCTCTTATGCTCTTTCCGCTCTTTCTCTTCTGGCAAAACAATGAATTTAAAAAACGGTTTTTTTACTTTGCGCTATTTCTGCTTTTCTTTACAAATGCTGTTTCACTATTAGCCGAATCTTTTAATTTTGACCTTATCATAGTAATAGTTTCGGCGCTTTTTTGCGTTCTTCTGTATTTTTACAGGAAAAAAGATTTTGAAAAACAACTCTTTCTTGAACTACTATTCAGCTCATCTTTAATAATATTTATCACCCACATAAGTTCATTTGTGCAAATATAATGCGAATAAATAATGTTGTAAGAAGTAAAAAACCTTTCATTTTCATCGTTATTTTCGTATTAATATTCTCTATTTACAATATTCATAGAACTAAAGCAACAACACTGCCACACAAAACTCAATATATCATTCTTACGACAAATAATCTTATGCAAAGCGCACAGCTCATCGCCAAAACAAGAAACAAAAAATACGATGTAAAAATTGTCACAGTTGAAGACATCGGTTCAAATAGCCCATCAGAAATAAGAAATTATCTCAAAAAAATTGCCATTAGCAAAGGGTATTTGCTTATTCTTGGAAGCGAAAATATAATCCCACGTCCTTCAATGTATCCATCAAGCACGGCGCATTCAGTTTCATACAGTGCGCCTTCAGAAACAAAAACAGACTTATATTATGCATTGCTAAACGAAGAGTTAGACAAAGACAGAGATTTATTCCCGGGAGAGCTTTATGATGACCGAATGAATATATCACCTGATATTTTCGTGGGAAGAATTCCATTTGACAGCAACGAAGAGATCAAAACAATTTTTAACCGGGCAATCCAATTTGAAGAAAATCCTCCCCAAACAGCTGTACTTGCTGCATCATTTATCGCATACCCGGGAGAAATTTATCAAGGAGCAAGGATTTTTAACGGTGATGGGGCAAGGGAAGAAGAGCTCATCGCTACCTTTCTTGGTGAAAATGTCATCAAGTTGTATGAAAAATCTGGCTCTTTCCCATCAGTATATAAAGCAGATTTTGAACTTACAAAAGAAAATTTTTATTCAGCTCTACCTAATGCAGGATTTGTGAATTGGGTAGCTCACGGAAGCAATTCTGCAGCATACAGAGAAATTTGGAATGATAAAAATGAAAATGGTATTCCAGATGATGGTGAATTTAAATTCGAAAGTTTTATCGCTAAAGATGACGCTTTTAAAGCAAACGGCATCTTTTTCTCCGGCAGCTGCCTTAATGAAAATGGCAGTAGTAACCTGGGCAAAGCCATACTTGAAAAAGGAGGTGTTGCTTTCATCGGATCAACCGGAATAAGCTATTCGCCTTCTTATTTTGCTGCCCCTCATGACGGAGGAACGGGAAGCATTAACTACTATTTTGTAAAAAATCTAACTGCAGGAAAAACTGTTGGAGAATCTCTTTATACAGCATTACAAGAATTTTTCGAAAATGATTTTTATAACAACATAGAAGATCCCATAGAAGCCAATTTAATGAACATATACGATTATAACCTATATGGAGACCCAGCAATTATATGGAACGTTGTAGAAAAACAAAAAGAATGCACTACAACAAAAAGAAAC
>JAYELD010000074.1 GCA_034717215.1 Caldisericota bacterium | reverse complement strand
GAAAAGTAAAAAAATATTTGATTGCTTAAGCTCACATAATCAAGTAATTATAAAAACCTCATGTTTTTAACTAAATTTTTTAATAGCCTATGAAACAGGGAGATAGGTTTTTTAATGGTTTTGGTAGTCCCCCATAAAATTTGTTTGTATTTTTAGTTTTCGTATATTTGCCAGATGTTCGTAAAACAGATCAAAAAGAAGAATCAAAAGTCAGATAAACAATATGTATATTACCGGTTGGTCCATACGTATAAAATTGGTAATAAAGTACGTCACCAAAATATAATGTCCCTTGGAGGGCTTGAAACATTACCAAGAGATCGTCATAAAGCTCTTGCCGACAGGATAGAGGAGCTTGTCACCGGTAATAGCACTTCGCTATTTCCTGATAAAAACAATCTTGGGGATATTGAAGCATTGGCAGTCTACTTTGCCGACAAAATTATCAAAGAGAAATTATTTGCCCCTGCACCTGGAAAAGAGAGAAAAATTTCTAAAGAAATTTGCAGTAATATCCAGGAAGTTGATTTAGAAACCATAGAACAAGTTGACAGCAAGGAGATTGGGGGTGAATGGCTTGTAAAACAAGTGTTTGACAAATTAGGGATAGCTCCAATATTGGATGGTTGTGGTTTAGATGGCCCCCAGGTCGATATTGCCCAAATGCTGCTTACAGGCAAGCTACTGCATCCATCAAGCGAGTTAGAGGCAGAAAGATGGTTAAAAGAAAATTCCGGGGCACGTGAGCTGTATTCCACGAAGGAAGATATAAGCCGGTACAGGTTGTACAATGCAGCAGTGGCAATGTATCAAAATAAAGATTTTATAGAAAAAGAATTGTACAACAACCTGTGCAATCTTTTTTCCGGCAGGAGTAAAATAGTCATTTACGACCTCACCAACATGCACTTCACCGGCCAAATGCAAAACAGCAAAAAGGCTCAATTTGGTCGTTCCAAGCAAAAGCAGTCAGGTAGTAAGCTAATCGGCCTGGCATTATCAATTGACAGTTTCGGTTTTGTCAGGTACAGCAAGTTCTATAATGGTAACGTAAGCGAACCCGAAACCTTTGAAGCCATGCTTAATGATGTTGTCTGCCAACTTGATACCACGGGGAAAAAACCCATAGTTGTTATGGATGCCGGAATTGCAACGGAAGATAACTTGAAAATAATAAGGAGCAGCAAATACGACTACGTATGCGTGAGCCGCAGTAAACCAAAGGATTACAACAAACTCAATACAAAAACAGGGTGCGTTACCGACAACCGGGGCAACGAAATAGAACTCACAAAGGCTGGTGTAGAGGGAAAAGAGGATAATTTTTTACATATAAAAAGCAACCAAAAATTAAAAAAAGAAGAGTCCATTGACCAGAAACTCACTCAACGCTTAGAGTACCAATTACAGGAGATAAAGGACAAATTACCCAAAAAAGGAACCCTAAAGAAAACCGAAAAGATACATGAGAAAGTTGGCGGCATAAAAGCCAGGCTATCAAAAACAGGTTGGTTATATACCATAAAATACACGGAGGATAAGGAAAAAGGGATAGTAACCGACATAAACTGGTACCGGGTAAAAGAGAGAGAAAAGCCAAAGGGCGAGTATTTTCTGAGATATACAAATGATGCCGTAACAGAAACAGACATATGGGATGTATACAACATGACCCGAGATGTAGAAGCTGTTTTTAGATGTTTGAAAACCGATTTGAAAATACGCCCTATCTACCACCAGAAGGATCAATATATAGAACCACACATTTGGCTCGGGATATTGGCATATCAAATTGTAAATTATATCAGGAAAAACCTGCAGGAAAACAACATCGATTATAGTTGGTCTACCATTGTTGAAAAAATGAGATCAATGCAATCCTCAATAGTTAGCGTGAACAACAAGGATAATAAAAAAATCTATATTAAATTATGCA
>JAYELD010000073.1 GCA_034717215.1 Caldisericota bacterium | reverse complement strand
GGAAGCACTTGGCTTGGAGCCCAAGCCTTTTGATTCAGACAAAGTGCACTACTTCATGCCCCGTGGCAGGAATGGGCTGCCTAATTGCTTCTATGAGCCGAACTTTTCCCAAGTTTATGCTTATGACCTGGAATCTGCTGCTGACAAACTTGATTTGTTATTTGCTCAGATTCCAGATGCCTATTTCACCCTAGAATCCATCATCAGTGAAATTCGAGAGGGCATAAGAAATAGAGAATCTGACTTCAGAAATGTCCATAGCTGGGATAACTTGCTTAATGGAAGACCTCTGTTTGATCCAAATACACATGCAGCAGTAAAGGATTGGCGGGGCATAAGAGGCTCCTCAATCGGCGTCTTCAGACGCCATATCAGAAGGATGGTTAGGACCAGCCAGTCAGGAATTTTTGTGGATAACCTTTCAGTCCATGAAAAGGTTTTAAGTGATGAAATTCTGAACATCCAGGGTGGACACACCTATGTTATAGATATCGCTCGCCTCTATGAACACGAACAAATGCTAGTCTTCGGTGACCTGCTGAGAACCATTTATAGTCTCAAGGCAGAGCCACCAGAGAATAGAGCATCTCCAGTGCCTGACAAGATTATCTTCTTCGTTGATGAACTGAATAAATACGCCCCCAAAGGTGAAAGAACAGCTCCTCTTACCCAAAACGTTCTGGAGATTGCTGAGAGAGGTAGGTCGCTAGGAGTTATCCTCATTTCAGCTCAGCAGTTCATGAGTGCAGTTCACTCTCGAGTTACTGGTAATTGCGCTACTAAGGTGATAGGGAGAAGTGGTTCTTCCGAAATCATGCAGTCCGATTATGGCTTCATTGACCGGGAGATAAAGTCTAACCTCACCCGTCTTGCTCAGGGGGAACTTCTTCTTAGCCACGCAGTTTACCGCCAGCCAGTAAAGATAGTTTTCCCCAAGCCTGCGTATCAGCAACCAGAGGCTTAGGTATGGTTATAGATATTGAGAAGGAAATTAAGACAATAGCTCCTAATTTCGCCCAGCAGATTCAAGCGGCTGCCACGGAAACTTATAATGAGGCAGAATTCAGAACAAAGGTTACCCGTTTCATTGAGGAATTTGCTGACAAAGTCAGCCTCCCTATCTATCTGAAGGAGGAATACACCTTAGTAGAGGGCAGAGCAGACGCCGTTTATAACCGCTTGGTACTGGAATATAAGGCGCCGGGTGTTCTCAGGGAAAGCAATAGCTATAAATCAAATAGGGATGCTATTGAGCAGGTAAGGGATTATATAAAAGGGCTAGTAAGAAAAGAACGTCACAAACCAGAACGACTTGCCGGCATTGTGCTCGACGGGCATTACTTTATTTTTGTGCGCTTAAGAGAAGGCGTATGGCAGGAAGATCGGCCTGTTAGGGTAGAATCCTCTTCTACTGAGCGCTTCCTAAAGCTGCTGGCTTCTCTCTCCACAGAGCTTGCCCTTATTCCTGACAACCTGATCCGTGATTTTGGGGAAAACACCCCAGTCTCTCGCAAAGCAGTAAGTGCTTTATATAAGGCTCTTACTGAAGCCCAGAATCCCAAGGTGAAAAAGCTGTTTGAGCAGTGGTCACTACAGTTTGGTGAAGTATGTGACTACGAGAGAGCTTCCAAATTAAAGGTAGATTCCTTTGCCCGAAGATTTGGCATAACTGGAGAAGATGTCAAGCCTTTTCACTTCTTCTTCTGTCTCCATACTTATTATGCTACCTTTATAAAGTTGCTCGCAGTTCAGGTAGTGCACTATTATGCCATGCCCAAGCTGGGAACAAATATAAGGCAGGCAGCTACTTTTGATAGCCAACAGTTACGAGCCTATCTTGAGAAGATGGAGGAAGGTGGTATCTTCAGAGAGCTCGGCATTGCCAATTTTCTCGAGGGGGATTTCTTTAGCTGGTATCTGGATGTCTGGGATGAGC
>JAYELD010000072.1 GCA_034717215.1 Caldisericota bacterium | reverse complement strand
CTTCAGGTGTTCATTGCGCCACTCTTTTTTAAATTCAATATCTTGTTCTTCTCTCACAATAAATCCTCCAATATCTCATTGAGTTTTTTAAATTAAAATAGGCACATCCTATTTTTTCTATGGTTTAGCTTTCTATTGTACGAAGTTTTCCTTTAGGACGTTTATCCATAATAATACCTAAAGTCTCAACCATCTGGTTAAGAAACTTCCAGATCTCAAATATGACAGAGGGCGGTTCTTTATCACATTTCAATCCTTCCGGAATCAATCCACTCTTTTATTATCTCTCTCCTCTTTTCTTCCAGGACGCCCTCAAAAGTTACCGGACTATTGACTTGGTACGCCCTCCCTATTTAAGAAAATGGATGTGCCCCTATTTATTCCCTAAAGAAATTAGACCTTTTTTTCCTGGATATTTTGCTTTTTTGTTATTCTGCCAATGAAACTTGATTTCAATCTTGCACTTTAACATTTCTGCCACATCAAGAGCTGACTTACAGGTCTCTCCAGATCCATATTGATGTATCTTTAAATCAAAATCATTACAGATATGCCAATTCTTATTTGAATTTAAGTCTTCATATCCAGCCATGGTTAATAGTTCATTTCTTTTCCCAGCCCTTATAGCGCTTCTTGCAGCCATTTTTCTTAAACCAAGCCAGCTTAAAACAGAATCATCTCTTGGAATTTTAGAGGCCTTTTCTCTTTCTCCAATAGAGGCTTCATCGAGATGAGTAAAGCTCATTATCTCTCTTTTATTTGTATCATTTGCTTCTAAGAACTCTTTAGTAATATTCCTTCTTTCATCCTGATAGCCCTTCCTTTCATGATTATCATAACTATTTGACCGTTCTTGTTTATCTTCAAAATCAGGTTTCTTTTTCAACTTTTCTCTAAAAGCATCAAGAGGAACTTCCCTGCCTTTTTCATCCCGACATTTCCACCAAACCCATCCATTAACACTGTTTCCTGTAATATGGACCGCAGCTTTACTTGGAGACTTAAAGGTAGCTGGTTCATTGTTTAGTAATCTTATTTCACCATTTTCTAAAATTCTGGCTTCATATTTTATTCCTTTATAGGTATTGTAGATAACAGTATTAACTCCAATTATGCCGGCACCTATCAAGTTTCTGATTTTAATTTCCTTTTTATCTTTAGAAATTTTCCCTATGTTCTTTCCAGCAATTTTACCAATATTGGGTGGTGCAATAATATTATTACCTTCCTCTTCGTAGGATTCAATGCTTTGTCTATAAAGCGAGGCAACAAAATCTTTAATTTGTTTTTCATCAGGATGGTAACTGCATATCTCTCTTACTTTCTCAGCCAATAGGTCAAGTAGTAATTCATCCTGTTCTTCTAATAAAGTATTCCAAGCTTCCGGTATTGTTGCATCTATTAATATTTGAATTTTATTTTTATTTTTTAGTTCTCGAGCTTTGTTCACAGCAGAACCATCTTTAACTTCCTTTTTGCTTAAAAATCTCTTAAATTGTTCTGAAATTATTTCAAAAGACTGTTCCCTAATGTTAATATCCAAGAACCTTCTTTCTTCCCATCTTCCTTCTTCTAATGGCAAATATAACCACCATTCAAAACCGTTTGTTAATACTGCAAGGTTAATTCCTAATTTGAAAGCATATTCCAAGAGTTGCTGTTGATGCTTTCTTAACTCTTCCCCTGCACGTTTTACTTCAATCAATACAGAGGCCTTATTATTACAAAACAAGCAATAATCAACTTTACCCTCACCACAGTTAAACTCAGGCACCACTTCTTCAACATTATCTCTATCCCAGCCAAGACAGGCCAAAATTGGTAACACTATCCCCTGACGAACATCTGCTTCGCCTCTTGATAAGAATGTTGTATCATTGCTGAGTTTTTTTAAAATACTTCCCAACAAATCATCTAACAATAAATTCACCACCTTTCTTCA
>JAYELD010000071.1 GCA_034717215.1 Caldisericota bacterium | reverse complement strand
GGCCCAGAGTAAGCGAAGCGGTAAAACCTGCAACGCGAGAGGCTGCTTTTTCTTTTTTAAATAATTTATAAGTAAGTGGAGCCCAAGATGTGAAGCAGAAAACAGCACTTATCGCAAAAATAATCTGGATTGTTAACAGAGCATAGAAATTTCCTATAGTGAAAGGCCGTATAATAACTGTTATTGCCATTATAAGTGCAGCAAGAATAGTTGTTTTCTTTACATTTGTGTCAGCAAGACTACCGGTAGAATACGATAAAAATACAAGCATGATTGGTACTGATGTTATGAACAGAGCAAGAAGAAACCCAGAGACATGATATGTTGGTTCTATAAAAGACCCTAATAGTGGCCCCCACATAAACCAGTTAAAGCCAACAAGTGCTGTAATGAGTGCAAAAGCAAAATAGGTAAGATTACTAAACTTCTCTAAAGCAATTCTCTCTTTTCCCATGTGCGACTCCTTTTTAATTTTTTAATGATTATACTGGAATATTATACTTTTGTAAATAAATTTTGTTCTATTTCTTTTCGACAATATCTTCAGAAATCTATTTTAAACGGAAAAATTGGGAAATTGATGGATGATTTACCCAGAGAGACGTATGAATTTGTCTTATAATTTAATGATACAGATTTTTTGTCTGTCTATTGCAAAATAGATTTTCTCATCGAGAATTGCAAAATTAAAGGTATTAAGATGAGTTATCTGGTGGCGGCGGAAGGATTCGAACCTTCGACATTCCGGATATGAGCCGGATGCTCTGACCCCTGGGCTACGCCGCCTAATGTATTTTTCTTTCAATTCTGCGATTATTTGCAGAATGTGATTTTTCCGCTTCTCTTAAGAATTTTTTAATTTTTTCGTCAAGACTGTTTTTAGCTTCTGGTTTTTTTGCAATCTCACCAATTTTTTTTACAAGCGCAAGATTCAGTTTGCCGTTCTTCTTTGTTTTTCCGACAATCTTTACTATGACCTTTTCACCTTCTTTTACAAAATTACGGGCATCTTTTACGTACACATCACTAAATTGTGATACATGAATGAGTCCTACGTTGCCATCATCTAATTTTATAAACGCTCCATATGGCATTATTTTAATTACTCTTCCGGTAAATTCTTCTTTGCCCATATGCTTATATACTATATTTATTTTCTGAAAAGTTTCAAGAGGTTTTGCCACATATTCGTAAAAAAATCTCCGGTTTCTTCATTTACTGTCGGTTTTTCTTTGCCTTCAAGCCATTCAAAATAGATTATTGTTTCATTTTCTTTTGCAAGCATTAATTTTTCTCTGGCTTCTTTTTCGACAAATTCTTCTTCTGTGCAAATTATAACTTCATTTTGAAGAAGTTCATTTTCATTTTCAAGTTTTTCAATTGTTTGCTGCAAATCTGATACATTTTTTCTATTATCTAAATAGTACTTTGTCGTTATCATCACTTCAACTGAGAGATAAATAATTAGAGCAATTAAAAAGATAGTAACTGCATTGAGCGAACGTTTTTTCATAATTTGAATTTCCTCATAACATAAATATACGTGGTTGTTATTTTTTGTCAATCATGTTAGTATTTCTAGTGTATAAATGAAAGCATGATAAGGTATAAAGCAATATATGCAGTAGCAACCGCAGCAACAGTAAAAGGTAAACCTATTGAAGTAAATTCTTTAAAACTTACTATATGCCCTTTCTTTTGCAGCAGACCAGTTGCTGCGATATTAGTAGATGCACCAATTGGAGTGATATTACCTCCAAGAGTTGCTCCGATCAAGAGTCCGAAAAGAAAGAGCTCTGGGGGGGCCTTAAGCATAACTGACATTGTTCCTACAATGGGAAGCATAGCGATTACATATGGGATATTATCAATAAACGCTGATGCCAGAACAGATCCCCATACGATAATTGTATACCCTAGAAAGATGTTTCCTTTGGATAGATTTGTCATAAAACGTGCTATATCTTTAATTAGCTGGATGTTTACCAACCCTTGCACTATAATAAATAAACCAGCAAGAAGAAGTATCGTATCCCAATCTATTTCTTGAACTACCTTTTTTATCATAAAATATTTTTTCACAAGGATTTCTCTTGCTACACCGATAACGAGGAATGTTACGCATATAAGTCCATTGATGTTTTTAAACGGAAGAAATGAGGCCAGGATAAGTGCACCAACCATAGAAAGAGCAAGGTATCCTGGAAACCAATCGGTTACAACAGTTTTTTCCTCAATGCGAATCGGGTGGGTTTCTTTCCTAAAAATATAAAGCAAAACCAAAGAAGCAGCGAGTGCGCCGATTTCAGTAGGAATCGCAATGCTTAAATGATGATTATACCAGAAGAAATCCAGGAAATTCATATGTGCATAACCTGCAAGAAGCATTGAAGTTGGATCACCTACAAGCGTTGCGGCGCCCTGGAGATTCGCAGAAACAGCAATGGAGATAATTGCAGGTACAGGCGAAATACCGATTCTTTCGCAGATAGAAAATGCGATAGGCGCGACGAGAAGAAGGGTTGATACATTTTCCGTAAACGCAGATATGAAACCAGCGAATAGAGCAAGCGCAAAAATAGCCATTTTTACATTTGGCACTTTATCGATAACAATATCTCCTAAAAGAGAGGGGATGCGTGATTCTATAAGAAGTGTTACAACTCCCATTGTACCTAAGAGAATTCCCAATACATTCCAATTAATTATTAGTGCAACAGACGTCAGCGGCACAATGCTTAAAATAATAAAGATAACCGCACCTATAATAGCGATGTGATGCCTTTTTTTTGGAAATAGAATAAGAAACAAATAGACTGTTATAAATATGATTCCTGCTGCAAATTTTAATGTCATATGCTAGCTGCTTTTACTCCTATGTTTTTTGGGAACGCTATTTTTAGTCTAATTAAACAATAATAGCAGATGCGGCAGCGTAAAGAATTGTTATTAAGACGATTTGCGAACCAAACATATCGATAAAGATACGCTAAAAGTATGTAGTTGCTGAAATGCCCAGTACAACTTCTATTTCGCAGAACAATATTCATAACACACTGCCTCCACAAACAAACGTTTTATAACAAGTTTACTATACAACGTTTTGCAAAAAATAAAATAGTTGTATAATAAAAAGTTATGAAAAAATTTATTATTGTGCTTCTCTTAATTTTAATATTTGTAGCTGGAGTTTATGTTTCTGTTCTTTCAAAACATCGTAATCCGGAGAGTCCGGTACTTAACGGACTAGTCTTATCTACAATATCACCTCAGTCATTTCGTATAAAATATCCAGACATTCCCGTAGGGATAGATAAAGTTACTAATGCAGGAAAGGTAGCAGGACATGAACATTTTGATAGTGAAAATGCTATATTATTATTTTCTGAATTAAATTTATTTTCTTATACGAAGATCGGCGACAAAGAAGCAAAACTGGACGATTTAAAAAAAGATTATTGTGAGCTTGTTCCAGACGATTTTTTGAGCCGTGAAATACTGTCTGCTGTATTTACTTCAGCGGTAAGACGAGATGGCACAGTACTTGACTATACAAAACCTGCAGAACCTGAGGTAGAGATACAATATATTTTGAAAAGTGCTGGAAAAGGTAGTTTTTATGAGCCTCAGAGGGTGGTAAAGCCCACAGACAAAATTGAAACATATTTTTTACTTAACCCACTTGCAAAACCGCACAATGAACGACTTAATATGTATGATATATCGATAGTGTATGACGTGAAACCTTGTTTTACAAATACAACTGCGATGCGTACGCATCAGAAAAATCCAAACCTCGACTTTGATGGTTTCTTTGTAGATATACCTGATGTAATTCCCGATGAAGAATATTCTCACTCTATCGAGAACACACTTGTAAAAGTGCAAAAAGATTTACGTTCCCGGGGGAAATTGCTTATCATTCAAAATTTAAATGATTCTACTCTATCTTTTGGGAAATTTGGAGATATCGTAGGGATTGTGGTAAATGGTGAATTAGATGAAAATTTGTTGAGAAAAGCAAGAGTGATGTACCCTGACAAAATGATATTTGTTACAATTAATGGACATTTTTCTCAGAATAATATAACAAGCATGCTGGATACATTGGTTTTTTATGGGATATATCCGGAATTTCGAAGAGATATAGATCAAGGCGACTTTGTTTATTACGAGGATGTTTTAGCAAATAGCAAAACGGCAATTGCAAATGCACTTGCCAATATAACGGTATTAAACCAGGCAGGTTACAAGGGGGAAATTGAATCAAACAACTGCCGACTAAATCAATTTGGTAATTTCCCGTATATTTTTTTCACTGCAAAAAATTGTGATAGCGTGCTCCAACTGGATAAAGAACAATTTAAAATCAATAATACATTTACAGTGATAGACGGAGTAAGTAATGAGAGTATTTTATTTAATGAAAATGACAATACAATTAATATTCCTTTAAACAAGGAAATTAAGATAGTAAGGATTTCCGAAGATAAATTTACCCCGGTTTATTTATCCGAAGCTTCATTTGTTACTCATACTCCTGTGCAGCGGGTAGCTGTTAGGATTATTAATGCAGGAAATGCAGCTGGAGATGCAGTTGTGAAAATTGAAACCGGGGGGACTGAAATTTTTAATAAAAACGTGTATTTTTCTTCTCTGCAAGAAAAATACATTTATGCTGTTCTACATACAAATCCAGTGGAAGTTGAAATAGACGGCGTACATTACACGACAGAAATGCCGGTGAATAAGCCATCCTCTCTTCCAGTTACTATTGTGTCCATTATAATTATTCTCCTATTTTTTCTTATGGTTTATGCATCAAAAAAATGGAGAACTCTTCAATTATTTAGTGCAAAGCAATTTTTGGTATTTTCTATTTTGGGAAGTTTTGCTCTACTTCTTTTGAATAGATATTTAATCCATTACTCTGTAATTACTATTATTTATTTTATTTTTGCCCTACTTTTTTTCCTATTTTCTTTGTATGATACACAGAATGGTTTTCTTTCACGAATTAGTTCGGCATTAATGATTACACTTGGGCTTATTTTTAATTTGTTTGAATTTGGAACACTAATTCCTCAATTTTTTAGTTTAATTCCACCGTTGTTTGCTTCTGAAATTTTGTTCTTTTATTTTCCGTTTGTATTTACATTTATGTTTTTTTGTATGTATGATAAAAAATTACTCCACAAAATAGAAGCTGCCATATTGCTTCTAGCTGTTGGGCTCGTTGTTTTTATGAGCGATCAATTTTCTCCGATATTTATATTCGAGTTACGTATAAAAGATCTATACCCTTTGTTTATATTACTCATTGGGGCATTTGTTCTTTCTGCTTTGCATAAAAAAGGAAGATTTGCCTATAGCTTAATTTCGGTTTTTTCGGTTTTGATTATCCTTCTTTCGCCGACAATTTCAGCACTATTTTTCAAAACTATTGGGTCCAGTGGAAAATTACTTCCTGTCATATTGCCACTAAGAGAATTAATTCTCTTAGTGGTCCCTTTTTATTTTATTTCCCTCATTCATCATAATATTGAAAAGGGAAGAAATGGCGTTCCTGTAATAAATCGAATTTTTTTACTTGCATTTGGGTTGCTGTTCCTTTTTGCATTTTTTAATGTCTGGAAGCTACGGGTAATTGGCTCGTTTGTAATAGAGCATTATAGCGGAATTATCTTCATTCCTCTTTTGTTTCTTCCTGCTATGCTTCTCATTGAGCCGTGGAGAAAACAAAAAAATCTTTAGTAAATATGTTGCAAATACCTAATTTTTTTTTATACTACAAATATGGAGGTGAGAAATGGCAAAGTATAAAGTTACAACCGACACAGAAGCTTGCATTGGATGTGGTGTATGTGCTTCAATCTGTCCGGAGAATTGGGAAATGAATGATGATGGTAAAGCTGCTCCTATTTCTGCTGAATCCGATGCAGATTGCAACAAAGATGCTGCAGAAAATTGTCCGGTACAGTGCATCCAAGTAGAAGAAATTGCATAAAATCTTTTTAGTCTAAATGTTACAGCCCCAGGGAGAAACTCTCCTTGGGAAACTATTTAATTTTAAGCTGGGGAGGCCAACGTGAAGGAAATTTATGAGGTAAGAATGCATGCAAGAGCTGGTCAAGGTGCAAAATCTGGGTCTCAACTTCTTGCAGAGTCTGCATTTAAACTTGGAAAATGGATTCAATCGTTTCCTGAGTATGGTTCAGAAAGAAGAGGTGCGCCAACAGTTTCGTACACAAGAATATCTGATAAACAGATTAGAACACATGAACCAATTGTTAATCCTGACGCAGTGCTTGTATTTGACCAGGGTATTGCAGGAAGTGTTCCCGTTGCACAGGGGCTCTGTGAAAAACATGGAATTCTTATTGTAAACACCACGAAATCTGTAGAAGAAATAAAAAAAATTACTGGTTTTAATGGCAAAATCTATGTACTTGATGCAACTGGCATTTCGCTAAAATTGTTGAGTATTGATGCACCAAATGTTCCAATGCTTGGCGCCCTAATCAAAACTACTAATGTTGTATCGCTTGAAACAGCTGAGGATGTAATTAGAGAACATTTTCTTGCAAGGTTAGGAGAGGAGAAGATCAAAAAGAATATAGAAGGTTTGAGAAAAGCATGGGAGGAGGTGGCATCATAATGGAGAAAAAAGGATGGAGAGAACTTATGCGTGGAGCCGACCTTCCACCAGCATCCTCGCTTGATTATAAAACAGGCTCATGGAGAACCTTACGACCTATTTGGGATCCTAATAAATGTACACATTGCATGTTTTGTGTAGCATACTGTCCTGATATGGCAATTTCCGTAGTTAAATCTGAAGAAGGTGTAAAAGGTTTTAATGGAAGAATTTATAAAGGTATTGTAAGACTTGAGGCAGATTTAGATTTCTGTAAAGGTTGTGGGATTTGTGCCCATGAATGCCCTACACATGCGATTGAAATGATTAGAGAAGAAGAAGCCACTTCTTCAAAATAAGGAGGCGGAGAAAATGAGCACTTGGAAGCCATTATCGGGAACACAAGCTGTTGCTGAAGCAATGCGGCAGATTAACCCTGATGTAGTTGTTGCTTACCCTATTACTCCCCAAACTCCAATTGTTGAATTCTTTGCACAATATGTTGCAAATGGTATTGTCGATACAGAAACAATACCTGTAGAATCTGAGCATTCCGCAATGTCAGCAACTGTAGGAGCGGCTGCAGCAGGAGCAAGAGTAATGTGCGCAACAGCATCTCAAGGATTGGCACTAATGTGGGAAGTAGTAGCAGCAGTTCCGGGATTAAGATTACCTATTGTGATGCCTGTTGTAAATAGGGCGTTATCTGCGCCAATTAATATTCATTGCGACCATTCTGATACAATGGGTGCAACAACAATTGGGTGGATACAAATATTTTCTGAAAACGGCCAAGAAGCATACGAAAATATGCTTTTAGCAATTAGACTTGCAGAACACCCCGATATATTGCTTCCTGCGATGGTTATGCAGGATGGTTTTATAACTGGGCATGGCGTAGAAAATGTTGAGATATTTGATAATGACAAGGTAAAAGCATTTGTGGGAGAAAGAAATCCAGACAGATATTTACTTGATACAGAGCATCCATATACAATTGGTCCGCTTGCTTTACCTGATTACTACTTTGAAATTAAAAGACAACAGGAAGAAGCAACGAGGCATGTAAAGAAAATTTACCTGGAGATTGGAAAAGAGCTTTCCAAAATTACTAAAAAAGAATATCCGTATTTTGAATCATACAAATTGGAGGATTCAGATGCAGCGATAGTAGTTCTTTCATCTACAGCGGGTACTGCCAAAGATACTGTAGATAAAATGCGAGCAGAGGGTAAAAAAGTCGGACTACTGAAACCAAAACTATTCAGGCCTTTTCCGTATAAAGAAGTGAGAACAGTGTTGAAAAATATCCCTGTAGTTGGTGTGCTGGATCGCTCAATGGCTTTTGGTGCTTATGCACCTGTTTATGCCGAAATAAAAAATGCCCTCTTTGAACTGGAGAAAAGACCAAAACTTCAAAGCTATGTTTTTGGCCTCGGTGGAAAAGATATATTTAAGAGTGATATAGAAAAAGCATTTAACGAACTACTTTCGGGAGAGGTAAGCTCGGAAAAAGAAAGATACATAGGGTTAAGGGGGTAATGAGATGGCAACGTTACAAGAAATAATGTCAAAACCTGTTGGACTTGCTCCCGGACATAGGATGTGTGCAGGGTGCGGGATAGGTTCTATGGTAAGAGCAATACTTGCTGCATCAGATAAACCTGTTATTATTGCTAATGCAACAGGGTGTTTAGAAGTTGTTACAACAATTTACCCTTACTCTGCTTGGAAAGTACCGTGGGTACATGTCACGTTTGAGAATGCAGCGGCAGTAGCAAGTGGAATAGAGACAGCGTATAAATCTTTAAGGAAGAGAGGGAAAATTGACAAGGATGTAAACATTCTTGCATTTGGTGGTGATGGCGGGACATATGATATAGGATTTCAGGCTCTTTCCGGATCATTAGAAAGGGGTCATAATTTTATGTATGTCGTATACGACAACGAAGGTTATATGAATACAGGCAACCAGAGGAGTGCTGCAACACCGTATGGAGCAAGTACAACAACAGTTCCAGCTGGTTCGAAAAGCTTTGGCAAACCTCAGTGGCGGAAAAATATTGTAGAAATTGCTGCTGCACATAGAATTCCTTATACTGCTCAGGCAGCAAATCATAATATAATAGATTTATATAACAAGGCAAAGAAAGGTTTTGAAGCAGATGGACCTGCTTTCCTTGCGGTTCTTCAGCCTTGCACCACAAACTGGAGATTTGATCCCGCTCTCACAATGTCTTATTCAAAATTAGCAGTTGAAACAAATTTTTGGCCGTTATATGAAGTGGAAAATGGAAAGGTACATGTTAATTATAAGCCGAAGAATAGAAAACCAATTGAAGAATTTCTTAATGGGCAAGGACGTTTTAAACACCTATTTAAAGCTAAAAATAAACATGTAATAGAGAAGATGCAAATGATGATAGATAAAGAATGGGGCCGGCTTTTAAAACTTGAAGAATCTGGTATTGAACTGTAACACAAAACTGAATTGATATTTATGGCCCCACTAGAAGCGGGGCCGTTTTATTTTTGAATTGGTGTAGTCGAAATTTTTGGAAAGTAGTAATTAAGCTAAAAAATCGTATAATTAAAAAGGGAAATTTAGTATCATTAAAACAGTGAGAAGGAGAAAAAAATGGTAAAAAAGGCAGAAATAGGAGTATTTGGAGGTTCAGGGTTTTATTCGTTTTTAGATGATGTAAGGGAGATAAAAATTGAAACACCGTATGGTTCTCCATCGGATCGTATCTCAATTGGTAAATACAATGATAAAAAAATTGCTTTTCTACCAAGGCATGGTAAATTACATCAGTATCCTCCACATAAAATTCCGTATAAAGCGAATCTCTGGGCAATGAAATCGTTAGGAGTCGAAAGGATTATTGCACCAACAGCAGTAGGAAGTTTGCAGCCAAATGTGAAAGTAGGTGACTTTGTCATAACCAGTCAATTTGTGGATAGAACTTCTGGAAGAGATTGTACATTTTACGAAGGACCAATTACAGTGCATGTTAGTCTTGCAGAACCTTATTGCCCTGAGCTCCGGGAAATTGCTGTAGATGTGATGAGCGAAATGCAACTGCCTTTTCATCCAACAGGGACAGTTGTAGTTATACAGGGTCCAAGATTTTCGACAAAAGCAGAGAGTGAATGGTTTACGAAAATGGGCTGGGACATTATTAATATGACACAATACCCGGAGGTATTACTTGCCCGCGAGCTTGAAATGTGCTATGTAAACATTTCAGTCGTTACAGATTATGATTCCGGTGTTGTTGCTAGCGGTAATGTTGAACCAGTAACCCAAGAAATGGTGGTTAAAAAATTTGCTGAAAATAATACAAAGCTTATAACTATACTGAAAAATATGATTGAGAAAATCCCGCAAGAAAAGCATTGTCAATGCGGCAAAGCACTTACTGGAGCACGGGTTGAGATATAGACAATGATACCGCTGCGAGATACGCAGAAGATAAGCACATTCCCTTTAGTCACAATTGTAATTATTTCGATTAATGTTATTGTGTTTCTGATAATGCTTTTTCAGTCAGTAACTTTTAAAGATCCTGGTCTGGCACTAAATAATTTTTATTTACGTTATGGACTTATTCCTTATCAAATAACAACGGGCAATTATATTGTGCCGTCACTTCGTCCGGCATGGTTGACTATTTTTTCCTCGATGTTTCTTCACGGTGGTTTTACTCATATCATTGGCAACTTGTGGTATTTTTGGATTTTTGGAAACAATGTA
>JAYELD010000070.1 GCA_034717215.1 Caldisericota bacterium | reverse complement strand
GCTCAGGTTTAGTTTCTGTACATACCTATAATCATTCTTAGACATCTTCTTTAACCTCCTGTATTCTTTAACTTTCTGTATAGTATAATATATTTACAAAAGTCTCATATGTTTCGGAACTTATTCAGGAAAATTATTTTTAGTAGAAACATATTTTGAAATAAATGAGGATTATGCAAGTTGACACGAGGTTTTTAAGGCAATTTAATTATTTATTTCAAGATATTTTGTAAGCAAGAAATTATTGTCTATTTATTTTTTGTATGCTTCAGCAAGTTTTGTATAATCAACTGCATGTTTATGTATTGATTTTCTCTCTTCTTTTGTGAGCAGGCGCATAACCTTTGCAGGGACGCCAACAGCAAGACTTCCTTTTTGTATTTTCTTGTTTTTTGCAACCAGCGCATTTGCTCCGATAATTGATTCTTCTTCAATGTGAGTACCTGAAAGTACAGTTGCCCCCATACCGATGAGACAATTTTTTTCTATTACTGCAGCATGTATGATTGCGCTATGCCCGACGGTTACGTAATCCTTTATAATGCATGGAGCGTTATCTACGTGAACTACTGTATTGTCCTGTACGTTTGTTCCTTTGCCAATATGGATTGGTGCAGTATCTCCACGCAAAACAGCACCGTACCATATACTTGCATATTTCTCAATTGTTACATCTCCAATAATTACTGCGGTTTCTGCGATGAAAGCAGTTTTATCTATTTTTGGTTTTTTTCTATTGTATTGAACAATTATCATCGGTCTCTATTTTAGGAAGATTTCTGTACCGCAGAAGGGGCATCTTACCACACCTTTTCCTGCGAGTTCAAGCTCGCCGCCACAGTTCGGGCATTTATGCATATCCATCTTTGACATATCTTTTGAAACAAGTTTTCCTTCTTTCCAGTTTACGTATCCTGTAAACAGTCCTTTTCCTACAAGGTCTTCAAGATAATTTCTAAACGTGTCTCTTGTTAACCTTGTTTCTACTATGAGATTATTTATCATTACGGTGCCTCTTGTTTCAACTGCATTTAGTATCTTTTGTTCGGCAGTCACTTTTTTTGTTTCTTTTTCTTCTCTCCCGCCTTGTATAAAAATATAAGCTCCGATGATTGCAGGAAGAAGCACAAGTATAATAAAGCCCATTATGGTTGCTCCAGTGGTTCTTGCGCCGGTAGTTGAAGAAAGCCACGCGGCAAATGCTATTGCAATAAGTAAAAATGCAATGCCTAAAAGTTTGCTTTTATTCATTTTGACTCTCCTAAAATATTTTCTACATTATAAAGAATATGTATCCCCTCGAGGTGTTTTGCTATTATGTTATTTTCGCCTTCTTTGATTTCTACACTTTCCCCTACAAAAGAAATTTTAGAAAGTTTTTTTACATCGCTGTTGTTCATTCTTACACAGCCGTGGGATAAATTCCTTCCCGGGGAGAGTGGTTCGTTTGTCCCGTGAAGGCCGTATCCTGAAAGAGAAATTCCCACCCAACAGATGCCAAGGCCATTTTCCTTATTTTCTATATATGGTTTGTATGTTTTTCCCTCAAAATACCAATTTGGATTATGGATGATGTTGATGATGCTAAATGTGCCGGTTGGCGTTTCGCTTTCTCCACCTTTTCCGATGCAAATGGGAATAACTTGCTGAATTTCGTTATCTTCTTTGACAAATAAAAGGCGATATGCTTTATTTACCACGATAGTTCTGGTTATACTTTTGCTTGCAGATGGGAAGCTCGTCAGGACGACAAGCAATATAATGAATACAATAATTTTCTTTATTTTCCGGTTGTTTTTCATAGTTAAATTATACGCGTAATATTTTATTTTCAAAACAATATATTATAAAGGCAAAAAGAGAAGGGAAGCAAAATATTTTGCTTCCCTTCTCTAAAGTTTTACGGTAAAAATTAACCTGAATATTTAATAAATTCTTCTTTTGGCTTTCTTGTAGGCATATCAGGTTCTTTTACAGGGTAACCCACTGGAGTTACTGTTGCAACAAGATGATTTTGAGGTATATTAAGCGCTTGCTTGATGTTTTCCCTGTCCATATCTGCCATCCAGCAGGTTCCCAAACTGTAGTAGCGGGCAGCCAGCATAAAGTGATACGCCGCAATACATCCGTCTTCTGTTGGCCTGCTTGTTTTGTCTGGGTCTACGCAAATTGCAACGGCCATAGGCGCACGGCCAATGGGAGCAGTGCTCCCACCTCTTACATTAGCAAGTTCTTCCAATGCTTTTTTATCTGTTACGACTACAAAATAATATGCTTGTGAATTACTGGCCGTTGGTGCAAATCTGGACAATTCAAATATTTCGCGAAGAACATCTTGGAGAACTTCTTTGTCTTTGAATTCCCTTACACTTCTTCTTTTCATAAGTAATTCTTTACCGTTTAACACTTTTTCATTTTCATACATTTTACATTTCCTCCTTTTTAGTTCTATTTAATGCGTGTTTTTATATATTTACTTTTAGGTACTTATATTATTTTATAATTCTGTACTAAAATTTCAAGAATCTGTATACCCATTCTTACGGCCAGCAGTATATTATCACAGTTCTGGTGTCGTTATCCCAGTCAACAACTCCATCAAGGTGTTCTACTATGAATCTTAAAGGAAGATAAGTCCTTCCATTAATGATGATTGGAGTTACCTTGCCGTTGTTTGGGTCTATTTGCATTTTAATGCCGTCTACTACTGCCGTATTGTTGTCTATTGTAAGTATTATCGTGTGGTAGTTAAGGTTGATTGTTACTTCTCTTGTCTCTTCGTTCCAGGTAATGTGCCCATCTAATGATTCTATCAATGCTCTTATTGGAAGTAGTGTCCTGTCGTTCTTTATGACTGGTTTGCTTCCCTGTTCATCAATAGTTTTACTTATACCGTTTATTGTAATCTCTGGGTTGTTAATTTGTAAGGTGATGATTTTCATAAGGGTAGCGGCAGTATAGTTTACAACATATGTTTCTGTCACAGTGTTTTCTGCTTTGTCAGTTACCTGTACCGTGATAATATTCTTTCCTTGTGTTAGAGTGCATGTGGTATTGAGCTTACCTGACAACGGCAATACCATAGTTTTTCCGTTTATTTTAACTTCTTTTATTCCTGTGCCTGTATCAAATATGGTTCCTGTAATGTTGAGCGCATTGGACGAAACTGATTCAAGTATCTTATTAAGTTTAACAACCGGCGGTTTTGTGTCGGATATTACTCTGAATGATTTTGTGGTAAAGTTACCGCTTGCATCATATACTGTTACCTCTATATCATTTATCCCTTCGAAAAGTGTGATCACAGAGTCATTTATTATTGGAAGGCCCATTATGTCTTTTATTGTTATGCCATTGTTTTTAACTACTGTTCTTGCAATACTTTCTGGACTATCTGTTGCAATAAGACCAAAGGAAAAGAAAGAAGAGGATGTGATAGTGGTGACATTAAGATCTACACCTGAAAGTGTTAATGTTGGCGGCGTTGTGTCAGGAATTTTTACAAATGTTGCTGTGATCGTATGGTTGCTTATTACATTATTAAATGTGTATGTTTTTCTTATCGGTTTAATAAGAGAGCCATCAACAATTACCTGATTTATCATGTATCCTATATCTGCAGTAATTATAAATGTTTGACTGTCTCCATAATTAACAGTTATGCTGCCTGAAGGAGACATTGAACCATTAGAGTTTGCTGTTGCGGTGATGGTGAATGTATTGATTGCAAACATTACAACAACATCATGGTTTTCTATTACGGCTGCTGTTGTGTATGTATATGTGTCATTACCATTGTCTACAACTGACCCTGTTACATCTGCTCCATTATCTGTTACAGAAGCAATATGGCAACCTGTATCTGGTGTAATAATAACAGAAGCATTGCTCCCATAATTTACTGTTTGCACTAAAGGTGAAACAGTACCATTAGTTCCTGATACTGAAGCAGTAATTGTATATGTATTGATTTCAAATAGAGCAGTAATATTTTTGTCAGCATTCATTGTTACTGTGAGAGGATTGTCTGTTCCCATAGCATCGCCACTCCACCCAACGAAATGCCAACCTGTATCAGGGGTTGCAGCAAGCGTTACAACTGTATTGTAGTCATAGCTAACTTGATCAGGATCTTTTGTTACACTGCCACTTCCTATAACTGTTACATCTAATGCATATATATCAATTGCAAACATTGCTGATATTGTATGGTTACTTGTTACACTATTAAATGTGTATGTTTCTACATCTCCAACTGATGTCCCATCAACAAGTACATCTGAAATATGATATCCTGTGTCAGGGGTAATAGTAAATGTTTGACTATCTCCATAGTTTACCGTAATATCTCCGGAAGGCGTGATAGTGCCGTTGCTGCCTGCTGTTGCAGTGATAGTATATGTATCTGCTGCAAGGTCACTATTAAATTTACACACAAACGCATCGTAAACACCGTTATTGTTTATTTGATATGCTCCACTAGTTGTTGGGTAATCGGAAGAATTTGTAAAGCCTGTTGCGTATATATTACCGGATGAATCAATAACAATGGCGCGGGCTTCTTCGTCGGTAGCTCCGCCTATAAATGTGGATGCGGAAAGAGCAGAAAGGTCATTATTAAGTTTACTTATAAAAACATCACTACTTCCATTGAACTCTGTCTCATATGCTCTATCGGTCGTCGGGTAATTAGCTGATAGTGTTTTACCTGTAATATATACATTGTTTTCTGAATTAAGAGCAATACTATAAGCATAATCATGACTGCTTCCACCGATGTATGTAGAGGATAAAAGCGTAGAAAGGTCATCAGAAAGTTTGCTCACAAATACATCATATCCACCATTATTCCCTGGTTGATATACATTAGTAGTTGTTGGATAGTCGGAAGAGTAAGTTTCTCCTGTGATATACACATTGTTAGAGGAATTAAGAGCAATGGCATAAGCCCTATCATTATTGCTGCCGCCTATATAAGTTGAAGATGAAAGCACTTTAAGGTCATTTGTTAATTGGCTCACAAAAACATCAGTGAGGCCCTTTCTTTCGCTCTGATATGCATTTGCAGTTACAGGATAATCGGACGAATCTGTATAACCTGCAATATACAGATTGCCTGATGAATTAAGAGCAATTTTAAAAGCATTGTCAGAACCGCTTCCCCCTATAAATGTAGACGCGGAAAGAGCAGAAAGATCGCTATTAAATTTACTTACAAAAACATCATACCCACCACTATTAGCGGTTTGGTATACCCCAGCAGCAGTCGGATAATTGATTGAATTTGTGTATCCTGTGATATATATGTTGTCTAATGAATCAAGAGCAATTCCGTAGGCATAATCATAGCTGCTGCTGCCGACATATGTGGAAGATAAAAGTGTAGAAAGGTCATTTGATAGTTTACTTATAAAAGCATCATAATTTCCATTATTTGCTGTTTGATATGCATTGATGGTTGGATAATTAGTTGAATTTGTGTAGCCTGCGATATATACATTGTAAGATGAATCAAGAGCAATGGCATAGGCCCTGTCGGTGCCGCTTCCCCCTATAAATGTAGACGCGGAAAGAGCAGAAAGATCATTATTAAATTTACTTACAAAAACATCGTATCCACCAGTTTTAGCAGATTGGTATACGCCAGTAGTAGTTGGATAACTAAATGAATTTGTGTAACCTACAATATATGCATTATTTGATGTATCAAGAACGACGTCATAGACATAATCAGAATCGCTTCCCCCAATAAAGGTAGAAGCTAAAAGCGGGTCTATCACGAGGGGAATATTTTTGTCGTAGCTTTCTACATCAAAGGCATAGATATCTTTATTTACCGTGTATTTAACTTCTACATATGTTTTTTTGCCGTTAATTTCCTGATATGCTATCGGTTTTGTAAATGCTACGGCACCTAACGAAGTATTTGCTAAAAGTTCTCCTTCTTCCCCCAATGTAAGAGTATCTGCACCGCTTATCTTTATTTTTATATCTTTTACATTTCCTTTACTGCTTATGTAAAAAAGTTTTTCTACATTGTTGTTATAAGCTCTCAACTTGACTTCTATTCCTTTGTGCAGCTCCCCAAGCGATATGGTATTGTAGGAAGGGATATTATTTTTCCATTTTGACGAATCATCCCCTAAAAGGATGTTAACTTTTGTTTCTGATAGATCTTCGCCATGCACAAAAGGCGCATTTGTATTAACAAGTGTTTCTTTCAGCGCAACAGTTTTGTATTCATTGGTTTCATTTTCTTTTATTCCATCCAGCGAGTAAACAATTTCGTTTTTGCGAGTTACAAATATAGTACCGTGTTGTGTGGAAGCATAAAAAGAAACTCCTTTATCAGTTTGCCCTTCATTTTTAATAAACGGCACACTGGTATTTGCTATCACACTATTAATTTCGCTTTTAATGGGGGTATTGTGCTGAGGAATAAGTGGTTTTAAAAGGAAAGACCGTGAAAAACATATTGTTGATATCGTAATGCTTAGTATAAAAAACAGTAGTGCTTTCTTCAAGTGCTTCCCCATCAATCACCTCTTTACATTAAAATAGTGAAAACAATTTACTGCCAGTGCCCTAAGTATGTCTGTATTCAATTTGCAGAGTTACACTTTTCCTTAAGAGCAACAAAAATAATTGTAGAACTGTTTCAAAAAATTGCAAACATTTTTTAGATTCATATTGGGAAATTAATACGTTTTAGAAAAAATTAAAAAGCATTATAATTTATTGATATGAAAATACATATTCTGACAATTTTTCCTGAGCTTTTTGAATGCGTGGAAAATGAAGGAATCATTAAGATAGCAAATGAAAAAGGGTTGCTGGATCTTTGTTTGCATAATCTTCGCGATTATACAAAAGATAAACACAGAACAACCGATGATACTCCATATGGCGGTGGGGCAGGGATGGTAATGCTTGCAGAGCCGGTTATTAAAGGTATTGTTGATATAGAAAAAAAGTTCGGACCAAGTTACAAGGTAATACTTACTCCACAGGGAGAGCGATTCACTCAAGAAACGGCAAATTTCTTAAAAGACAAAGAATCTCTTCTTTTTATTCCAGCTCATTATGAAGGCATTGATGAAAGAGTGATTGAGTTGGCGGATATGGAATTATCGACTGGTGATTATGTGGTAAGCGGCGGCGAATTGCCTACAATGCTTGTTGTTGATGCAGTTGTGCGTCTTATTCCTGGAGTGCTTGGAAACAGATCTTCTCTGAGTGAAGAAAGCTTTGAGAACAACCTTCTGGAGTACCCTCAATATTCGCGCCCAAGAGAAATATGCGGCAAAGAAGCGCCTGATGTACTTATTTCAGGACATCACGGAAACATAAAGAAATGGCGATTAAAACAATCGCTAAAAAGAACCCTGATAAAAAGACCAGATTTGATTCTTAAAAAAAGATTTACAAAGGAAGAAAAAGAACTTTTGAAAGAAATAAAAAATGAACTGGAAGAGGTTTTAAGGGAGATACTAAATAGGTGAAGCTCTATACCGCTTTACTGCACTATCCTGTATATAACAAAAATAGGGAAATAATTGTCACAAGTATTGTTATCCATGATATTCACGATATGGCGCGTGCCGGAAAGACATTTGGTGCAAAGAATTTGTATATTGTGCAGCCCTTTGAAAAAGAAAGGGCAATTGTTGGACGAATAAAAAAATTTTGGGAAACAACTGGCAAAAAATACAATCCAAACAGAAATAAAGCAATCGAAATTGTCAAACTTTCTGAAAGTTTTGAAGAAACAATTGCGGATATAGCTGAAACGGAAGGCGAAAAACCCATCATTATAGGAACGTCGGCACAAGAAAAAGATGCAAGGATGATAAGTTATGATGAAACACGCAACTTCCTTAAAAAAGATATCCCGGCACTCATCGTGTTTGGTACGGGTTGGGGACTAGCCGGGGAAGCTCTTAAAAAAATAGATTTTTTCCTTCCTTCTATTAAAGGAGTAGGCATATTTAACCATCTATCAGTAAGAAGCGCATTTTCCATTGTTCTGTACAGATTAAGCACTGCATTATAGAAATTAAACCAGAAAAAATCAGTATTATTACATCTACTTTCTGTGCAAAATAGTTTAACCAAGCAAATCATACTTGTTTTAAGCAGGTTTTAGAAAATCTTATATAGCTTTTTCCCTCAGACCATGTATATCTCTAAACCATCAAGCATATCTATTGACTTTTAAAAAAAGGAATGATAAACTTTAAATAATCAAAAAAAGGAGGTAAAAATATGAAAAGTACAATTACAAACTTAACAAAAGCATTTATTGGGGAAAGCCAGGCAAGGAATCGTTATACTTTCTATGCAAATCTTGCTAAAAAAGAAGGATTTGAGCATATCGCAGAGATTTTTTTGTTAACAGCTGAAAATGAGAAAGAACACGCTAAGTGGCTGTTTAGATTAATCAATGACCTCAAAAAACAGAGCGGCGAAAACTTCGATGAAATAAAGGTCGAAGCTGCAGCTCCAACAATTTTAGAGGATACTGTTAAAAATCTAAAAGCAGCAATAGCAGGCGAAAACTATGAACATACTGAAATGTATCCTGAGTTTGCAGATATAGCGGAAAAAGAAGGTCTTCCTGAAATTGCGCAACGGATAAGAGCAATTGCTGTTGCAGAAAAGCATCACGAAGAAAGGTATAAAAAATTGCTGGAAGAAATCGAAGGAAATACGATTTTCAAAAAAGATAAAAAAGTCCGCTGGGTATGCAAAAAATGTGGCTATCTGCACGAAGGAGAAGAACCGCCGGAAGTCTGTCCATCCTGCAGTCATCCGAAAAATTATTTTGAGCTTCAATGTAAAGGGTTTTAGATAACATGGCGTAAAGGAAAAAGGGGGATCATAAATGGAGAGCGATATAACAAATTTGAAGGTATTACGTAAAATTTGCTATGGATTGTATGTGATAAGTTCTGTAAGAAATGAAAAGTTAAATGGCCAGATTGCAAATACGGTATTTCAAATCACATCGACCCCCGCAACAATAGCAGTAAGTATAAACAAACAAAACTTAACACACGAATTCATAAAGGAAAGCAAAGTTTTTACAGTTTCAGTTCTCGCAAAAGAAACCTCAATAAAATTTATAGGGCATTTTGGCTTTAAATCGGGAAGAGAAATAGACAAATTCAGCGAGGTTAATTATAAATTGGGAGTCACTGATGCTCCGATAGTTCTGGAATATTCAATAGCCTATCTTGAAGCCGAAGTCGTTAGCACGGTGGATGTAGGTACACACACTATCTTCATTGGAAAGGTAGTTGATGCCGATATATTAAATGAAGGTGAACCTATGACCTATGCATATTATCATACCGTAAAGAAAGGCAAATCACCCAAAACGGCACCAACATATATAGAAGAAAAAAATCAAAAGGAGGAAAATAAAATGAAAAAGTACAGATGCACAGTTTGTGGGTATGTGTACGACCCTAAGGTAGGGGATCCTGACTCTGGAGTTAATCCGGGGACACCGTTTGAGCAACTACCGGATGACTGGGTCTGTCCTGTGTGCGGGGTAGAAAAAACAGAATTTGAGGAAGAGTGACGGAAATGCCAGTAAGAGAAATTAAATCTGATATTTATAGTGTAGGTGCAATAGATTGGGATAGAAAACTTTTTGATGAGCTTATTCCACTGCCAGACGGAACAAGCTATAACTCTTATATAGTAAAAGGGAGCCAAAAAACAGTACTAATAGACACAGTTGACCCAGCAAAAGAAAAACAACTCATAGCAAATCTTGAGGAGCTAAAAATAGACAAAATAGACTACATTATTGCTAATCATGCAGAGCAAGACCATTCAGGCTCTATCCCGAAGATACTGGAACTTTATCCTGATGCAAAAGTCGTAACCAATCTAAAATGCCAAAAAATGCTTATGGATCTCCTTTGTATTAATGATAACAAATTCATCGTTATAAATGATGGAGAAACTTTGCCACTTGGGAATAAAACTCTTCAATTTATTTTTGCTCCATGGGTTCACTGGCCCGAAACGATGTTTACATATCTTAAAGAAAATAAAATTTTGTTTACCTGCGATTTTCTTGGTTCACATTTTGCATCAGATAAACTTTTTGTTGAAGATGAAACGGCTGTGTACCTCGCGGCAAAGCGCTACTACGCAGAGATTATGATGCCTTTTAGAACTACTATCAGAAAAAACATTGAGAAAATTTTAGAACTTGAAGTTGATATAATCGCACCGAGCCATGGACAAGTTTACAAAGATCCTGAATTTATTATCAATGCCTATAAGGACTGGATATCCGACGAAGTAAAAAACGAAGTCGTTATTCCCTATATTTCAATGCATGGAAGTACCGCTAAAATGGTGGAATACTTTGTAAATGCTCTTAAAGACAGGGGCATAAGGGCGAAACCATTTAATCTGACCGAAACAGATATAGGAGAATTAGCAATTGCCCTGGTAGATAGTGCCACTGTAGTGATTGGCTCGCCTACAGTTTTAGTTGGCCCGCATCCAAATGTTGCTTATGCGGCTTATCTTGCCAACATCCTAAGGCCTAAGTTGAAATTTGCATCAATTATTGGTT
>JAYELD010000069.1 GCA_034717215.1 Caldisericota bacterium | reverse complement strand
GCCTACGCTTCTTGTAATCAATATTTTTATTCCTACATGTAAGACACCGTTTGAGAATTGTCCTGTTCCATCTCTTGAAGATGTGCAAAAGGTGTTAAATAAAGCTCACAAGCGGCTCACCCAAACGACAATGTTTTTGGGATGCATGCGGCCTTTCGGCAAGTACAGGGAAAGGTTGGACATAATGGCGTATGAAGAAGGCGTGAAGGGCTTTGTAAAACCTACAAAACCTTTAGTTGAATGCGTAAAAAAAGATGGTGAACAAATCACCACTGTTGAGGAATGCTGCGCCCTCATTTAAGTTTACGTCACACTGGTGCCAGACACTAGTGTGACGTAAACTAAGGAGATAAAAAATGGGAAGAGAAAAAAGAACTCAATTAGCAGGTGGTATCTATCATATTATTTCTAAAGGTAACACTGGCAAGAAAATTTTCATTAATGATATAGATAGAACATTTTTCCTGAAAAATCTTGCAAAGAACAGTAATAATTTTGATACTATGATTTTTTCGTATGTACTGATGAGCAATCATTATCATATTCTTCTCAGGACAAACAAAAATAATCTTTCTGACTTTATGCATCGTTTAAATACTATATATTCTCATCGTTTTAATTATATGCATGGCCTAACAGGACATCTGTTCCATGATAGATATAAAAGTTTTCTTGTGGAAGACGACCAGTATTTTGTTGCCGCAATGCGGTATATTGCAATAAATCCTGTTGCTGCAGGAGTAGTAGAAAAAGCTGAGAAATATGAGTGGGGAAGTTATAGGTATCTCTTTGAGGAAGATCCTTATCCCTGGCTGCACATCAGGGAAGCTTTGTCTTTGGTAGATATGTCTGTAAGAGATTTTGTAAAGATTTCCGAGAAGAAAATAGATTCATTAGAATTTAAGAAATTTGAAGCAGAAAACGATGATATGGATTACAAAGAAATTATTCGTTACATGGAAGTTGTTAGAGAGCACATAGGGGATCTTTCAGATAATACAGTTTTGCGAAATAGTTTAATTTATTTTTTATATCAAGCTGGTTTTAGTAAAAGTGACATTGGAAGAACTGTTGGAATCTCCCGTAGAGGTGTGTACAGGATTGCCGAAAAAGTATCTGACAGCATCGAGAGGGGAGATAGGAGGTATATAAATGCAATTAGTAGAATAAATAGTGTAAACAAACAGGTTAGTGTCACACTGGTGCCTGGCACCAGTGTGACACAGAGGGAAGATAAAGGATGATGGAGCGAAAGATTAGAGCGTCAATTGGGAGTTTAGGGGCGCTGGGGATGCGCGACATAAAATTGCCTGTGCCTCCTACCACGGTTTATCTTATGGTTGGTGAGCGGTGTATGTATGATTGCGCTTATTGTTCCCAGGCGTCAAATTCCAAGGGTTCTGTGGAGCAGCTTTCGCGCGTTATCTGGCCGGCGGTGGAGTGGGAGGAATTGAAAGCCGCCATAAAAGATGCGCCGAGTTTTATAAAAAGAGTTTGTTTCCAGGTAGTAAACAGCCATGGTTTTCTGGAAGATGTGCTGTTTTTTATACGGGAGATAAAAGATGTTTCTTCTCTTCCTGTGTCTGTTTCTATTAGGGTTAACAGAATGGAAGATTTGGAAGAGCTTTTTAAAGCCGGCGTTGAGCGTGTAGGCATTGCACTGGATGTTGCAACTGAAACAACTTACAGCAAGTATCGTGGAGGAGATTTTAAAAGAATGGTTGATTTGATACTTCGCGCCGGAGAATTATTTAAGGGAAGGATCACAACGCATATTATCGTTGGCATGGGCGAAACGGACATGGAATTGTATGGTGTAATGAAAAAGATGTTTGATAATGGAATTACGGTAGGGCTTTTTGCATTTACACCTATTAAAGGTACGCGCCTTGAAGGTGAAGATCCGCCATCTCTAACGCGATACAGAAGGATTCAACTGATGCGATACCTGTTCAGTAAAGGAGTTGAGTTTTTGCCGGAGTTTGACGAAACAGAAAATCTTATTTCAATGGATGTAGTGA
>JAYELD010000068.1 GCA_034717215.1 Caldisericota bacterium | reverse complement strand
TCCTTTTTGACCTTCGGTGGTGCAGAAAACGTAAGCAAAAACTTCCCAACCTCTTCTTTGTATTCCATTAGCACCGGATCAATATAAATTACCTTATCTGTAGAAACAACTGAAACATTTAATGTTACCGAAAGAAGGTCTAACGAGATAAAAAATTCTCTGTTCCTTTCCAAAAGTTTACTCTTATCAACTACTGCTTTTTCTCCAAATAAACTTATACTAACATTTCCATCTTGCACAATAGGTTCTGTATTAAAATAATTCAAAAAATCGTTTAAACTCAAATACTCCTTATTGTCTAAATTTTCTACAGAGGCATAAATCCCCGTGCCAGAAAAATCTATTCTCTTCTCACCAACTTTAGGTAACTCTAAATGCAGTATAAAAGTTTGGCTATCTTTCATCTCTCCTTTAAAAGGAACCCTGTTATTTAAATCCGTAGTAACCGACACAGAACTACCTAATTGTTCCCATCGCACACGAATAATCGGAGGAAGATTAATCAAAAGAGCATTCTCATTTTCCGCAATTGTGCCTGTAAAATTGGCTGTAAGTCTCACAGGATTCTCTAACATAGATAAAGAAGGAATAGATAAATTTTTGCCCTTAATCACAATATCTATTCCGTTAGACACAATCGTCCAGGTTACTTTGTTTATCTCACTTTTTCCTTTATCGCTAGTAATAACTAAGTCAGAACGAACCCATCCTGTTTCTCCGCCGACATTTATTTCATACCAGACTTCCTTTTTTTCATTTTCTCCAACGCCTCTAATCATTACATTTGTTCCAGGTTTCAACACAGTCTGCACAGAATAACTTGTAGAAGGACCTCCCCTAACATTGACAACGTCCTCTACTTTTCCTTCACTACCTATTTTAGATAGATCTAACGAAGGAGATGAAACAACATCAAAAAGAGGAGCATATGCCCACCCAATTTTGCCTTTGTGCTGAACCTCCAGCCAAATTTCTGTCTCTTCATTTCTTGCAATGCCCACAACAAGCAATTCACTTCCTTTGTCTATCAGATCTATTCTCATATAGTCAAGTGACGGTCCTTCTCTGAGATTTATATAGTACAAAGCCGTTGCTTTGGAAGTTTCATCACCAGTTTCTGGAGGAGTTTCTGGAATCTTTTCTACTTTTTTGGTATACCAACCTGCAATATATCTATACTTCCCGTTTTTATCCTGATACCTGTACCATGTTTCTCCATCTGATCTCCTTATAATCCGCTGCACACTAACCACATTGCCCTTATTTAATACATCTACCATAGCAAATCCCACGCCAGGTCCTACCCTCACGTTTAACACATCCGCAAAGACTTCTGCGTCAAAATCTGCATCCTCTCCCTGTATCGTAATATTTATATTGCGCGTAAGCCATGAGGCAATGTATCCTGTAGTATTTTTATTAAAATCATACACCCTATACCACTTTTCACCTCTAGTATTATTCTGAGTAAAAAGAAGTTCCAATAAAGTTCCTCTATCTGCCCGATATAAAATGTTATTTTCTGTTCCCGGTCCACTTCTTATATTTACAGAAGAGACACTAACCTCTATCAAATAATATCCAGCGGCATTAGCTATTGGAACAAATGTGAAAATAATCATAATAAATAAAATGACAGATAATATCTTTTTCATCTTAATCTCCTTACCCTGCTTATCTCTCTTTTTATCCTTTTTTCCTCTTCTTTTCTCTTGTCGCCAAACAGCTTTTTAGAACGCACAAGTGCAATTTTCACCTTTATCCGATTGTGCGCTGTATGAACATCGAGAGGAATAATTGTATATCCTTTCTCCTTTACTCTTGAACTCCATTTAATAATTTCATACTCGTGAAGTAAAAGCTTCCGCCGCCGTCTTTCACCTTTTACATTGTGCGCCGAAGGATTTGTCGCGATAAACATCTTGTATATAAAAAATTCGCCGTTTCTTTCCTTTATAAAACTGCCATGCAAATTCACCTTTCCAGCCCTCACAGATTTCGTCTCGTACCCTTCCAGTTGGATACCGGCTTCCTTTGTGT
>JAYELD010000067.1 GCA_034717215.1 Caldisericota bacterium | reverse complement strand
CATTTCCAGAACCTGGTTGATGTGAGAGAACCTTCAACGGAGGAGGTACTGAGGTGGACAAGTGAGTGGCTTTCCCCAAAATGCGGAAGCGAGGCAGTTCTCAGTATAGGTAGTGGAGTCGAATGGATGGAGAATCCTAAGTTTGCTGGTGTGATATCGGTAATGCCCCATGGCTGCATGCCCGGTGGAATTGTGGCTGCCATGTCAGAGAAGTTCAGTGCCCTGTATCGTAAGCCCTGGATCAACCTCACCTATGACGGCTTTGTGGAAAGCACCAATCTTACGAGAATCAATAATTTTGCTGAGATCATCAGGTTTTGCAGCCAGGAAAGCAAGGAAGGTGCTTAGACAGGTCTGCCTTCCGCAGCGTTGACAATGGCTACGATTTGGAATACTCTAATTGAGATTTGGAGCCATTGAGCACAGATGACAGGTAGTGTTGCTAGGGAAAGCTCGCTTTTGATCAAGGCTGATGCTTCGAGATGTGCCGGCTGCATGACTTGCATGTTGCGTTGTTCCTTCAGGCTTAATAGCACTTTTAATTTAGCCGCCGCGCGGATTCAGGTTAGAAAATTGGTCAATCAGCCGAATGAGTTCGACATAGCTTTCACAGACGAGTGCGATAGGTGTGGCCTCTGTGTTACATACTGCCCCTATGGGGCTTTGACCCGACAGAGAATGAGGAAGGGAACATAGCATGGGACTTCCTGGTTATGCCGGTAATATCCTGTATGTTGATATGACCAGCGGCAGCGCAAGGAAAGAGCCCCTTGATGCTGACCTAGCCAGGACTTACATTGGCGGCGCTGGTATAAATAATAAGCTAGTGTACGACCTCATACCCCCGGACGTGGAGCCGCTTTCCCCTCAAAACGCTATCATCATGGGCACAGGTCCCTTTAATGGCAGCATCATACCTGGCTCTTCGGAGCTAATGACCGTGTATAAGTCGCCTCTTAACAACTCTTTTCCTCACAGCAACGGTGGTGGCTATTTCAGCCACTTTCTGAAGTCATCGGGCTATGACCATCTGGTTATAACCGGTTGTTCAGAGAAGCCGGTGTATCTGAAAATACAGGATGATGATGTTGCCCTATGTGATGCCAGTGACCTCTGGGGCAAGGACGTTTTTGAAACCACGGATGAACTGAGGCGAAGGCATGAGCCGTGCAGCGTGATTCCGATTGGTCAGGCGGGAGAAAACTTGGTGAGCATCTCAGTGACTCAAATCGATAAGGGTGGCACAGTGGGCTCGGGTGGACTTCCTGCCGTGATGGGTTCGAAGAACCTCAAGGCTGTGGTCGCCGTGCGGGGCACGAAAGGTATAACGGTGGCTGACCCCAAACGGCTTAAGAGCCTTGTTGACGAGATACTGAGCCGGGTGAAGAATTATCACCTGCGCGATGAGATGATGCAGGGCGGTGCCATGACTATGACTAGTGGCTGGGTGCCCGAAGGAGTCATAGCCAGAGCTTCGTCAGTGTTTTTGTCCTATCCTCCATATGTAAAGGAGCTACAGGCACAAATCTACGAGATTCATAAGCGTAGCCGCAAGAAAATCGCCTGCATCACCTGCCCCATGTCCGATAAAGACCGCCTGGACTTACCCGGGCAAAGTATGACTACATACGATACTGCGGTACTTGCTGTTGGAGCATTACTGACAGCTTCGCCAGCGTTCGGGCACCGTGATGAGGGCACCCCACTGGACAGGTACGCACATGCCCTACGTTTTTTTGATATGGTAAACCGCTACGGTATTGAGAGGGTCTATAGCTTTGAGGGACTTGTGGATTTTGCAGTCACTCTATATGAAGATGGCATTATCACCAGGGCAGATACCGGCGGCATTAAACTGAAGCGGGACTTTGACACCCTGATGAAGCTGATACAGATGACTGCTTTCAGGCAGGGCTTCGGTGACATCCTAGCTGATGGTGTGGTTGCTGCTGCCCGACGCATCGGGAAGGGAGCAGATAGATATGTCCAGAATGTAATAAAAGGGCAGTTTGTTATCTTCGACCCCAGGGTGTCAGGGCTTGGG
>JAYELD010000066.1 GCA_034717215.1 Caldisericota bacterium | reverse complement strand
AATATTTTTCAATTTTAACATCAAAATCATTCAGGCTGGCAACATAGTCTAATCCTTTTGTTAATAAAAACTCACTATTCCCTTTTCGAGGACTTCCGCTGATACCCAGTATTTTTATTTCCATATTTTCACCACTCCTAATTCAATTTAAAATTATTTAAGCTAATGCACTCTTGAGAGATTATTTTCTTCTATCTGTGAAGGATAAATTATCCTCCGCAAAGCGGAGGGAATATACTCACTTCATCACCATCTTTTAGTTTCGTGAGAAGGTTTTCCGAAGCCCAGATGTTCCTACCATTCTTCAAGATAAGCATGGAGGGATTAATGTTTCCTGTATTATCTAGTATTGCCTCAACCGCCCTTGGTGGTAAATAAGTAGAAGAAAGGAGATCTTTTAAAACAGTTTCCTCTTTTATGACTATATTCATTTCCCCTCCAAAAAATTCTTTTAAATTAGCAAATGCTTTTACTTTTACAATCATTTATTTACCCCAAAATATTTTATTCTTTTCTTTTTGTGAAATAAAATTTCATCAATTAATCTTTTAACTGCTTTATAACATTCTTACTTGCTTCATAAAGAATACCGACATCAACAGAAAAAGACATGTACTGCACGCCTAATGAAATCCAAGATCTAGCTGTTTCTGCATCATCTGCAAAAGTTCCTACGGCAATTTTATTTTCCTTACACTTTGAGACTACTTCTTTCATCTTTTCCGTCACTAAAGGGTGATTAACTTCTCCGGGAATACCTAAGGATTGAGAAAGGTCATAGGGTCCGATAAAAATAACATCTATACCGGGAACTGATAATATTTTATCCAGGTTATTTATACCTTCAACTCCTTCTATATGAGCAATAATCATCGTTTCTTCATTAGCATATTTAAAATATTTGAATTTATCCATGGAAGAATAATTTGCTGCCCGAACATACCTGCATACACCACGCTCACCCTGAGGGGAATACTTTACTGATTTAACTGCTCTTTCCGCATCATACTTACTGTTAATCTGAGGAATTTCAATTCCTTGGGCTCCTATATCTAGTGCTCGCAAGATTAATGCTTCATCGTTATTACTTACTCTAATAACGGGTGTAATATTTACAGATTCAGCAGCTCTTATCATATTTTGAGCACTTTCTATAGATATTGGTCCATGTTCTTCATCAATAATTACGAAATCAAATCCAGCGAATCCCATAATTTCAACTACCGCAGGATCGGTAAATTTCAAAAATGGTCCAAATATAACTTTGCCATCCTGTAAGGCTTTCTTTAAATGATTTTTTTTCAATTTTTTTCACCACTATATTTTTTTATCTTACTATCTTGCTAATGAATCATATTCCATTATTATTGGTCATTACTGATTAGCAATGAAATTTTCTATTCCCGAAAGGACTCTATTAATCAACGGTTCCTGAGCAGAATAAGCCATATGACCTACTCGAAATACTTTGTTTCTTAATGGTCCAACTCCACCAGCAATCAATATTCTATAATTATTTCTTAAGTAATTCTGAAGTTCTTCGGAGGTAAGCGTTCCCGGTAATATGGCTGATGTAACCGTGGGAAGATACAATTCTTTGTCTTTAACAAATGGAGAAATTCCTAGCTTTGCAAGACCTTCATGAAGCATAGTAGCAACATTTTTATGCCTTAGCCATCTTTTTTCTAATCCTTCTTCTAAAATGATATCTAATGCTTTATTTAGCGCAAAAAAGAGGTGAACGGGAAGAGTAATTGGAAAAGGATGCCAATCTCCCCATTCCTTTTCATATCGCGCCCAAGTTTTTAAATTTAAATACCAGCCGGGTATATCTTCCTCTTTTGCCATGCTCTTCCATCCATTATCACTAATAGAAATCGTCGCTAAACCCGGGATAGAACCTAACGCTTTCTGGCTTGCTGAAACACAAAAATCAATATTCAACGCATCAATTGCTAATTCAACACCGCCAAGGGTAGAAACAGCATCAACAACAAACAGAATACCTTTCTCCTTACAAATTTTCGACAAACCTTCAAGAGGATTTAACATCCCGGTGGATGTCTCACC
>JAYELD010000065.1 GCA_034717215.1 Caldisericota bacterium | reverse complement strand
CATCATAGCTGCTTCCTTATTTGTTATCCCTACTCCTTTAAATAAACCGGGAACTGCTATTTCACAAATCAAAGGAAGAATTTCCCTAACCCGGTTTATAAATGATTTTTCTTCTGGCAGAAGAATGACTATCTGGAAATTTACCGGGATGATGATTAAAGACCATCCCATCCTGGGCTCAGGTATCGGAACCTATAAATATAATACCTTAAGATATCAAGCAGAGTTCTTTGAACAGGGAGATAACCGCTCTATTTACCATTATGGGTTTGCAGATAAAGCCCATAACGAATACTTGCAGCTCTGGGCTGAGTTGGGAACAATTGGTCTTGCCATATTCCTCTGGCTTATAATTACTTATTTTGTTTATGGGATAAGATATTTAAAAAGAGAAAAGGATAGGCAAAAGCAGGGGATAATGATCGGTCTGATGGGAGCAATGGCAGCATTTTTAGTTGACTGTTTTTTCTGGTTTCCTATGCATTTATCGAGCAATCTTTCCTTGTTTTGGCTATTTATAGGGCTTACCATAGCAATGTGTGCAAAGGGCATGGAGGAGGAGAAGAAGAGAAGGTTAGAAGCAGAAAAAATAGAGAAAAGGATAATCAGCGGAGGTAAAGATAAAAAAGAAAAATCGGATAGCACTGCTAATATTAACAAGAATAAAAGAAGTAATATCTTTAGATTTAAACCGGTTTTATATATAGTAATTATTCTTCTGGCCGCTTTTTTATGTATTACTGTTTTCCGTCCTTTTATGTCTCGTATTATATGGTATTCCGGTCTTAAAGAAACTAGAAACAAAGATTGGGAAAAAGTTACAGATATATACGAAAGAGCTTTAAAATGGAATCCGTATGAAGGATATTTTCATTATGACCTGGGAAAAATATTTATAAGGCGCGGCCTTGGTAATACTGCACTGAAAAGTTTTAAGGAAGCCGAAAAATATGTAGACTTTCCCGGGATGCCGCAAAACATGACTGCAATTTACATTGCCAAAGGAGAACTGGATAAGGCAATTACCGAACTGAAAAAAGCTATTTCTTATCAGCGCAGAGAGGAAACAATGCCTCCTTTATATATTGAATTGGGGGATACTTATTTAAAGCTTGAGGAATATAAGCAGGCAGAAGTTGCCTATAAAAGTGCTGTTAATAAATTAAAGAGAGCTTTTTCCTATCAGCCCACAGAAAGAACAATGGCCTCTTTGTATTTCGACTTGGGAAATGCTTATTTAAAGCTTGGAAGTCATAAATCAGCAGAAGCTGCTTTTAAAAATGCTATTAGAATAAATTCTAATCTTCTCGCGGAGGCTGAGTTAGAACAAAATATAACTGATGAAGAGTTAATAAAGTTAGAAAAATTGAAAAATAGAATAAATTCTAATCTTGTTGATGCTCACCATAGATTAGCGGAAACCTATCTAAGACAGAATAAAATAGAAGAAAATTTGGTTGAATTAAAAAAAGCTATCTCTATTACCTATCAAAATAGAGAGGAAAAAATGCCTCCCTTATATGTTGACCTGGGGAATGCTTATTTGAAGCTTGGAAGATATAAACTGGCAGAGACAGCTTTTAAGAGTGCTCTTAAAATAAATACCAATCTTTTTAGCGCTCATTATGGATTATCAGGAGTTTATCTAAGACAAAATAAAATAGAAGAAGGGTTGATTGAATTAAAAAAAGTAGTTAAGTTAGGTCCGGAAAGCGAAGAGGCAAAATATGCCCGGGATGCCATACAAAAAATTGAACAGGCAAAATCAGAATCCCAACCAACGGAAAATGAAAACTGAATTATCTTGTATCTTTCTTTGCATTTCATTTCTTAACTTGCACCTTGCACCTTGCACCTTGCACCTTTTTGTACTGTAAACTGTAAACTGAAAACTGGCCGACCGAAGGGAGACCTAAATGTCACGAAAAAAAATAAAAACACATAATCATCCCAATCATTCCGGCTCTTCTTTCTACCCAAGAGCCATCGAAATTACCGTCATTACTTTAGCTCTATTAGTGCCCATAGCCTTTCATCCCCGGTGTTATACTACTTTTGCCCCCGCCAAAG
>JAYELD010000064.1 GCA_034717215.1 Caldisericota bacterium | reverse complement strand
AATTAATTCATAATCTGTATTAACTTTTCGAATATTCTTTTCTCCGTGTTTAGTAGTTAAAATCCTCCCTTTTTCTCCTATAACTACACCTTCAACCATAATTATCTTGCCCTTATTTATTCCTATTATCGCCTTTCCTTCTTCTAGATCTAACACAGTGATATCCGCATCTGCCCCTTCTCCTAAATGTCCTTTATTTATCATACCAAACATCTGGGCGGGCATTAATGAACTTTTAATTACAAATTCTTCTAAAGACATTGCTCCAAATTTTACCAACAATAAACCCTTTTCTATGGTAACATTCCGAGGTATTCCACCGCCATCCGTACATAAGGCATTTACTAAAAATTTGCCATATTTATCTTTACTGGTGGCACAAAGAAACTGAATTTGAGGAAGGTTCACTGGGAAACATATTGTAATATCTGTATCCGCTTCCTGCCAATATTTTACTCCCTTTAAACCAGTTAATAATATATTTTCTTTATTTACATTTATACTTACCTGAGCAAAACCATTTTTTATGGCCTGGCATAGTCCTAATTCTGTAGGAGGGTATTGACCCATACGTAGACAATTATTAGTTATACTGCTTTCTGGTTTACCTTTAATACATTTTCCGCTAGTGCCATTAATAGAAGATAAGTAGGAGGCACTAACGATATTATTCTTTTCTTCTAATAAAGAAAAAACCTCCTTTAATTCATCTAAAGGTTCGCCGGTTAAACCTCGACAGTAACTATTAATATGAGCGATATGGACTCCCTTATCACCAACTAAATCAATCGCCTCTTTAAAGCCGTTCAAATCGCTTCGGGTAGCAGTGGTACCTATATGATAAGCGACATAAGTTTTTTCTTTATTGGCTATCTCAATAATTTTGGCAGTCGCCTCTGGCGTAAGAGGATAATGGCCTCCTAATATTTTTACCCCTATAGCCCCTTGATTTACTGCCCGTTGAACAAATTTTTCTATCTCTTCAAAAGAAGGATTATTGCTGGGTAAATTTATTCCAAGACGAAAAGCTTCTAAGACCGCAATGTTTAATCCTGCTCCTTCTTCATTAATAGAATTAATTATATCTTTCAAGGGACCAGCAAAATCAACAGCAGTTATTACTCCAACCTTGGCCATCATCCTATACCCTGCACTTCCACCAATCCAATTGGATAGATGAACATGGGGGTCAATAATTCCAGGTACTACTACTTTCCCAGATAAATTAAATACTTTTGAGGCCTTGTTAGAATCAATTTCTGATTTAACTTTTTCTATTCTCCCCGATTTTATGGCTAAATCAGTAATTTTATTAATCTTATTTTTAGGGTCAACTAATCTTGCCCTCTTAAAAAGCATATCATACAATTAACCTTACCTCTTTCCAATACGCATTTTATTTAAGAGAAGTAGGATTATCACCTATTGATTTTAATTTATTCTTACTTAGTTCTTTTACAGAATATAAAGGGGCTGTAAATTAATTACAACCCCTTTATAAAAAATACTATCTATTCTTCCATTCTGGTGTTGGATGAATTGGTGCTTTTTCTTGAGAAGCTTCCGGATAAACAAGTATATATTCACCATCTTGTACTTGTATTACAGGATGTACCCACTCAATATTTTGCCCTTTTTCGTTAAAAGCAATCGGTGCCCAACTTGCTGGGTATACATCAATGCTTGCTAAAGCATCTCTAACCTTCTCAGTATCTAAAGAATCAGCTTTCTCTATAGCTAATTGAAGTATTGTGCCGGCTGCACTTGCACATGATACATGATAATCCGGTACAAAACCAAGTTTATCCTCACAGAGCTTTACATAATCTGCTGTAGTTCCAAATACTTTATCTTCACCCTTCATAGAAGGAAGCCACCATTCACCCTCAAAAACATAATTAGCATCATCACCCAATTCACTCACAAAGCTGGGAATCATAACTCCTACTGAAAATGCATAAATCTTAGGATTTATATCTAACTCTTTGCATTGCCTCATTACCATTAAGGCATCTGCTGTATAACCGGCATCAGCAAGAATATCAGGATTTAAATTTTTAACCTTAGTAAGTAAGGTAGATATATCAGTTGCACCTGCAGGATATTTTTCAAAAAGAACTACTTCCATACCCAATTCTTTGCAAGCTTCAACAAATCCTTCAGCACAACTTAAGGGGAATAAGTCGTTAGCTGATATAACCGCTACTTTTTCAGGTTTAGGATCTAAAGTTTTAGCCAAATGTGCTATAGGAACCATAAGAGTGGGAGCAGGTGGAAGAATTGAAAATATATGTTTATATCCCCTTTCGTAAATCTTAGAAGCGTTGGCACAAGAAGCCACAGTAATAACTCCATATTTTTCTCCAATAGCAGAGGTAGCAAAAGTTATAGAACTAGAGAAGGGGCCGAACAAAAATTGTACCTTATTTTGAGTAATTAATTTTTCCGTAAGTTTGGCTCCCCGTACTGGATTACTTTCATCATCGTAATAGATTACCTTTACTTTATAATTTTCCCCAGCTACAGTAATCCCTCCATGACTATTAACCTGATCTTCCCATATTTCATACCCTTGTTTAACCAATCTTCCTTCATAAGCTAATTTCCCAGTCAAAGAAACTGCAGCACCTATTTTTATAATATTTTCTTGAGCAAACACTATTCCCGTTAAACTAAATAATAAAATACTGATCAACATCACAAAAATTATAACTCTTTTCATCTTTCTCTCCTTTTTATTTAATTAAATAATTTTCAAGTTCGCCTTTTATGTTTCTGTACTTACTTATTTGCCTATCTATCACCTTCTTTTTCTTTTTTAATTCAGTTAATAGAATCTGTTTTCTCGGATATCCAAACAGTATATTTAATTCTTAAATTATATTCCTAAATAGGCAGCTTTTATATGTTCATTTTTGGCTAATTTATCAGTATCATCTTGAACGGAGACTGCTCCCGCTTCTAAAACATATCCTCTGTCCGCAACATCTAAAGCTACTTTTACGTCTTGTTCAACTAATAGTATACTAACTTCTCTTTCTTTTCTTAATTTACCAATAATTTCTATTAAATCATCTACGATAATCGGAGCCAAACCCAAAGACAATTCGTCAATAATAAGTAATTTGGGCCGAGACATTAAGGCTCTTCCGATAGCACACATCTGCTGTTCACCACCTGATAAATTCCCAGCAAGTTTTTTTCTATACCCTTTTAGCGGTTTAAAGAGTGTGTATACAAAATCTAAATCTTCTTTTACACTTTTATTATACTTCCTTTGAAAAGCACCCATTAAAAGATTGTCTTCTACTGTCAATCCAAAAAACAAATGTCTTCCCTCGGGAGCAAAACCGAGTCCCATTTTTATTCTTTCCGGAGAAGCTATTTTGGTTATATTATTGCCTGAGTAAAATATTTCTCCTTTGGAAGAGGGAATAATTCCTACAATATTCTTTAATAGTGTACTCTTTCCTGCTCCGTTTGCGCCGATGACACATACAACTTCTTTCTCTTTTACTTCAAGATTAATATCCCATAAAACTTGAATTGCACCATAACCTGCTTCAAGATGAGAAACTTTTAATAATGAATTATCCTTCATTGTTTACCTCCTTAATCCCTTTAGCATATCTCTTGCCCAGATAAGCTTCAACAACTGCTGGATCGTTTACTACTTCTTGAGGAGTACCTTCTACTATCTTTCTGCCGTGGTGCAAAACTACAATTCTATCAGAAATTCCCATAACTGCCTTCATAATATGTTCAATATATACTATAGTTAAATCTTTTTCTAGCCTGACTTTTTTTACTAAAATACTTGCTTCTTCAACTTCTGTCGGATTTAAACCGGCCATAACCTCATCTAAAAATACAACTTCGGGTTCCATGGCTAATACCCTGGCAAATTCCATTTTCTTTAGATCAGGTAAGGTAATATCGCTTACCATAAAATCTTTTTTGCACTCCAAGCCTACTAATTCTATTATTTCTTTAGCTCTTTTAGATGCATTTTTCATATCAGTATTTCTCTTATCTCTTCCATAAAGGGAACCGACCAAAATGTTTTCTTCTACAGTCATTCCCATTAAAGGTTTTACAACCTGATAGGTGCGGGTTAATCCCATCCTTGCTATCTGGTAAGATTTTAAATTACTTATATCTAAATCTTTAAAAATTACTTTTCCGCCAGTTTTGGGGAAAGCACCGGTAGCAAGATTAGTAAGGGTGGTTTTTCCAGCACCATTGGGACCAATTAACCCAAGTATCTCACTCTTTTTTACTTCAAAGCTAACCTCATCTACTGCCTTTAAAGCTCCAAAATGTTTACTCAGATTTTTTATTTTTAAGATTGTATTGTTTTCTCCCACCTTAAATACTCACCTTCTTCCCTGCTCTTAACTTTCTTCTTTTTACAAAATCACCGACAGTACCGGTTACTCCTTTTGGAACAAAAAATACTATGATAATAATGATAATTCCTAATGCGGCAAGATGATATTCGAGAAAAGCACTCCAAGTTACTTCTGCAAACAGTTCAATTATAAAGGCACCAATTATGGGGCCTAAAATACTCCCGGCTCCTCCAATCAACATAATAACAATAGTATTTACGGCAATCATTACATCAAAAACTTCATCAGGAGCGATAAATGACATCCAGTATGCATAAAGAGCGCCGGCTATACTGATAAAAAAAGCACTTATAGCCCAGGCAACTACTTTATGATAAGTAGTATTAATTCCCATAGAATTTGCTGCTTCTTCATTCGCTTTTATACTTCGAATTCCAAAGCCAAACCTTGATTTTATTATAAAATGTAAGCTCAAAGTAGTAATTACCATTAAACCAAACATGGCCAAATAGAAGTAATTGTATACTACACCCGGGGCCTTATCTATAATGGGTAAAGTAGTCCCCATAGCCCCTCCGGTTATTTCAGTTGCATTTTGCACTACCGATAAAATTGCTGCGCTCATGCCAATGGTAGCAATAGCAAAATAATGACCTCGAAGCCTAAGTACCGGAAGTCCCAGTAAAATACTAAATAAAATTGCAGTAATGGCAGCTAAGGGGATGACGACTAAAAAAGGCAGCCCCTTACTCATACCGATTGCCGTAACATAAGCTCCTATCCCAAAAAACATAGCATTACCGAAAGGTAAATAACCCATATAACCGGACATAAGATTCATTCCCTGGGCAATTACCGCATACATAAAAATGGTAGTAATCACCCGAACCGAATAGCCTGATAAAAAACGCGGTAAAAAGGTAAATAAAACTACTGCTATTGTTAATAAGAAAATATTTACTTTTTTATTATTTGACACTTATCTCAACTCCTCCTCTTTCAAATAATTCCTAAATTAACCAAAAAACTTTTTTCCCATAAGCCCATAAGGTCTCCAGAGCAAGACGGAAACCATAATTACCATACCGATAGCTTCTTGCCATTGTGAGCCAAGATAAGCTGCTCCCGCAGTCTCCGCAAATCCCAAAAGCAAACCCCCAGCAGCTGCGCCCCAAATATTTCCCAAGCCGCCCAATATTGCAATAATGAACACTTTTCCTACGAGTGGTCCTAGAAGATGAGGAGAAAAACTATAGATACTCGCCCAAAGCGAGCCGGTTAACCCTGCTAAAGCAGTTCCTAAGGCAAAATTAATCATATACATTTTTTCCACATCTATCCCTACTGCCTGTGCGCCTTCTTTGTCTAAAGCAACTGCCTGTATACCCTTTCCGGTTTTTGTCTTCATCATAAAAAGATAAGTTAAATAGATCAATATTCCTGCAGTAATAAAAGTTAAAAATTTAGTTAAGGAAACATAAACATCACCGAATTGAAAATTACTGCCGGCATAGGCAAGGCGTATAGTACGATAATCAGCAGACCATACTTTCAATATAATATTTTCTACAATTAATCTAACTGCAAAGGTTAAAATAAGAGTAAAAACTATTCCGCCTTTCAGAAAGGGTTGCAAGAATCCACGGTATATTATTGCTCCTATTACGAAAAGAATAGCCCCGGACATTATCATACTAATAAACGGGTCTATATGGAAAAAATTAAAAATTTCCAGGGAAATATAAGAACCTAAAATAACCATTGCTCCATAAGATAAATTAATTATTCCGCTAATGCCCCATTGCAAGGAAAAACCTATACCCATTAAGGCATACAATCCGCCCAATAAAATAGCGTTTACTAACATCTGTAATCCCATAAAAGTATTTCTCCTTTTTTAGATTTAAATATCAAACTTATTAAATATCATAAAATATATCTTAATCTTTTATCAAACCAATTATATCTTGAATAGAATTATGTTTTTGTTCTTTTAAATATCTCTTAATCCCTGTAATAATTTCTAACATCATATAAGGGTTGCTAAAATTAGCTGAACCTACCTGTACTGCGCTCGCACCGACAAGAAACATTTCAATTGCATCCTCAGCACAACAAACTCCGCCTACTCCTATAATCGGTATATCGATAACCTGGGCAATTTCCCATATCATTCTAACCACTATTGGTCTTATTGCCGGCCCGGATAATCCTCCAATGTTGTTTCCCAAGCGTGGTAATTGCTTGTCAATATCTATTGCCATACCCATGAAAGTATTAGCAATAGTTACTATTTCTGCACCGGCGCTTTGTACAGATAAAGCCATTTTTTTTATATCGGAAACATTTGGTGATAATTTGGCAATAATTGGTTTTGATGTGTTTTTCTTTATATTAAAAATTAATTCGTATAATTTATCTTCATTAACACCAAAAGGAATCCCGTTATTTAGATTAGGACAAGAAAGATTTATTTCTAATGCTGAAATTTCTTCGATTTTATTAAGATATTCTGCTAAGTTACAAAAATCCTCAACAGAATTTCCCAGAAGGCTAACAATAATAATATTGTTTGCTTTTTTTAATAAAGGCAATTCTTCTTTTATGAAATATTCTACGCCCTTAGAAGGTACACCGACCGCGTTCAATAATCCACAATCAGTTTCACAAGTCCTTGGCTCAGAATTTCCTTCTCTTTCTTTGAAAGCAATACTTTTAACTACTACTGCTCCTAACCTGTTAAGTTCGTTTTCATTTAATAAAGTACACCTCACATCAAAGGTACCTGAGGCAGGCATAATTGGATTTTTTAAATGTAGGTGACCTAAATCGATTTCTAAACTCACTTCTTTAGTCATTAAAAATTACCTCTTCAACTGGAAAAACAGGTCCTTCCTTACAAACCCTTTTATAACCGTATTTAGTTTTGCGAACACATCCTTTGCAGGTACCTATACCACAGGCCATATGTTCTTCTAGGCTTACAAATGCTAAAAAATTATATTTTTTTTGTAAATTTCTTATGTGCTTAGCAAGCCTTTTTGATCCGCAAGTATAAACAACATCAACTACTATTTCTTTTAATATTTTCTCTAAAAAACCAGTGACTTTCCCCTTTGCCCCCTTTGTACCGTCATCTGTAGTGTAAAATGTTTCTCTAGAAATAGATTCAATCTTATTACTACATAAAAGTAAATTTTCCGTCTGAGCAGATAGAAAACTATAAATCTCAATTCCCCTTTTTTTACTTTCTAACATTAGTGGAATTAACGGAGCAACTCCTATGCCCCGGGCAACTACAGCGACCTTGCGTGTATTTTCGGGAATATTAAATCCATTTCCAAGAGGGCCTATTAATTCTACTAAATCACCTATTTTTGATTCAGCTAGAATCTGTGTGCCCTTACCTATGTTTTTATAAAGAATATCAAATGTGCCTAAGTTGGGTTCAATATTGTAAAAACTAAATGGCCTCTTTAAAAAAAGTTCTTTAATTTTCCATTTAGACAACATAACAAATTGCCCCGGTTTAGCTTCTTGAGGAATTTGAGGAGCTTTTATTTTTATCTTATGATAATTATTACTTAAATTAACCTGTTCAATTATTTTTCCTTTAGTCAGTATTGAATTTATATCTCTGGGATTTTCCACAAACTTACCTGCTTTTGATAATATTTTTAGATATTGTGTATGTTTACTAAATTAAAATAATTTATTTATACTCTGCCACTGACTAAAGACAAAAGTGCCATCCTGACATAAAGTCCATTGTGAGCCTGTCTAAAATAAGCAGCTCCTTCATAATCATCAACCTCAGTGGAAATTTCATCTACTCTTGGTAGGGGGTGGAGAATAGTAATTCCTTTTTTAGCTTTTTCAATCATTGCTCTATTTATTATATACACGCCCTTAACCTTTTCGTATTCTTCAGGATTTTCAAATCTTTCTCTTTGTACTCTCGTTACATAAACAATATCACTAACTGATAAAGCTTTTTCCACATCTTCTGTTTCTTCAATCTCTGCTCCCCGGCTTCTTAGATCTGCCGTTATTTCTGCAGGCATTCTTAAAGATTTTGGAGAAACAAAAATCATCTTATTTTTACATAAAGCCATAAAATATCCTAAAGAATGAACTGTTCTTCCGTTTTTTAAATCACCTAAAAAGGTAACTGTCTGTCCACCTGAAACTCCCTTTTCTTTGCGAATAGTGTAAAGATCTAGAAGAGCTTGGGTTGGATGCTGACCGGCCCCATCACCACCATTGATTACCGGGTGAGAAGCATTATCAGCAGCAATTTTGGCAGAACCTTTCATGGGATGACGCATAACAATAACATCAACATAGCCATCTACCGTTCTGATACTATCTGCCAAAGATTCTCCCTTAGCTGCAGAAGAACTGGCAGCACTAGCTACTGTAATTACTCGGGCACCCAGTCTATTGGCAGCAGTCTCAAAAGAAAGACGGGTTCGGGTACTGGGCTCAAAAAATAAGGCAGCTACCACCTGACCTTCCATATTCTTAATAACTTCTCCGCCTTTAACCCGTTTTTCAAAACTTGCGGCAGTATTCATGATTAAATCAAGTTCTTGAAGTGAAAATTGAGCGGTATTTATTATATCTTTTCCTTTTAACATTTTTTTCTCCTTTAAATTATTTATTATGTTTTTATCATCACGGCAAAACCATAATGCTACATCACGAAGAATAATGCTCTTTTTTAATTTTTACTCTGTAATTTTATTTTTCTATAATTGTTCCACTTTGTTCTTTTAATGCTTCTAAAGCCTTATCCAAAGATGTAATTATAGCATTCTTCCCTCCATTTTTTAAAAATCTTAAACAAGCTTTAACCTTTGGCCCCATACTCCCCGCAAGAAAATGTCCTTCATCAAAATATTGTTTAGCTTCTTCGAAAGTTATTTTACCTAAACTTTTCTCATTCGCTTTACCATAATTAATTTTAGCTTCTTCTACGTCTGTAAGAATTAAAAAAACATCTGCACCTACTATTTCTGCTAATCTTTCTCCGGCAAGATCTTTATCTATTACTGCCTCAATTCCTTGGTAATTTCCTTCTTCATCTTCTAACACCGGTATACCACCGCCACCTGAAGCAATAACAATTACCCCGGCATCAACTAATTTTTTAATAACATCAGCTTCTAAATTAGATATAGGATCTGGGGAAGGAACAGTTCTTCTCCAGCAACGTTCTCCGTTTGGCTTAACCTGCTTAATTATATATTGAGGGTTATTCTCCTTCATTTCTTTAGCTTCTTCCGCGGTTAGAAAATTGCCTACCGGTTTTGAGGCTTTATCACCAAAAAATTCTGGGTCATTTTTATCTACCAAAACTTGATTTAATATTGTGCACACTGGTATATTCAGGCTCATTTCTTTTAGATGATTCATTAAGGTTTGCTGTAACATATAACCAATTTGCCCTTGAGTCATTGCTCCTACTACATCCATGGGATGCGCTGGAACACTATCCGTAGATAGCTTTTGTTGCACCATAAGATTGCCAACTTGCGGTCCATTTCCATGAGTTATTATTAGCCGATCTTCCTCGTTAAGATTCTTGATAATTTCTGAGATATGTTTTGTCGTTTTCCAGCAATTCTTGAATTGTTCCTCTGAAGTTCCTTTTTCATTTGATTGTTTTATCGCATTCCCACCTAGTGCTATTAAAATTACTTTTGCCATTTTCTTTCTTCTCCCCCAAAATTTTTTATTGCGTTATATAAAACAAATAATTTTACTAATTAGCGTTCTTTAAAATATTTTCTTCTCTATATCCTAACTTATTAGATATCTCCTGAGCTGAATCAGTAACAATTTTAATGAGTCTCTTCTCTATATTATCCGAAGACATTCTTTTTGCTAACCCTGTTATAGTAATACTGGCTATTGTTTTTCCGTTAACATTTTTTATAGGTGCAGCAACTGCTTTTATTCCTTCTTCAAGTTCCTCATCGCAAACGGCAAAACCCTTATTTTTTATGTCCAATAAATGTATCATTAATTTTCCAGGCTCTGTAATTGTATTTGGAGTATATCTTATGAGATGTTTTTTCTTAATAACTTTTTTAATATCTTCAGGAAGTTGGTAAGCTAAAAGCACTTTTGCAGAAGCAGTACAATGGAAAGGCATTTCCTTACCAACTTCAACAAATAAGTGGTGAGTATTTGATTTTTTATATGGAGTAACTGAATCAATACATATGCTATGATAACTCTGCCATATGGTTAAAAAGGTAGTAAAACTAGTTTCAGTGCAAACTTTTTTTAAAATCGGCTTAGCAATTTGCCGAAAATCAAATGAATTATAAAATGAATTTGAATATTCCAGTATCTTTAGCCCTAATTTATATTTGGAAGTTTCTTTTTCTTGACTAACCAGAGAATGGCTTAATAAGCTACTTAATATTCTATGAACTGTACTCTTGGGAAACAACAGCTTAGAGCTTAATTCACTTATTCCTACATTTCTTTTAGCATTACTAAGATAATTTAGAATTTGTATAGATTTCTCAATTGAATTCATAGAATGTGTTTCCTTTTATAACTGTTCCATTATATAGAATATTGTTCCAAATAACTATTATAATTACTATACCACACAATATTAAAAA
>JAYELD010000063.1 GCA_034717215.1 Caldisericota bacterium | reverse complement strand
AGTGCATACTTGGAAACGGTGTTGTAATAAACCCCGAGGAACTGTTAAAAGAAATAGCAGCAGTAAAAAAAATTGGCATAAAACCATTACTTCAAATCAGCAAAAGAGCGCAGGTAATCCTGTCACATCACATCGAATTTGACAGAGCAAACGGAAAAAAAATCGGCACAACAGGAAAAGGAATAGGGCCGGCATACATGGGGAAAATGGAACGAACAAACATTCGGATGGGAGAGCTTGTAAAAGATAGCGCAAAAAAAGACATAACAGACATGCTTAAAAAAAAGAAAAAGGAATTTATCGCAAAAGGAATCATAACCGAAAAAGAATTTGGCGAATTTTGCACGTCAACATCAATAAAGTATACAATATATGGCAAAAAACTAAAAAAATATATTGAAGATACCACATACATCATTAACGATACTATGAAAAACGGTAAAAATGTCCTTTTTGAAGGAGCACAGGGTGTAATGCTTGACATAGACTTTGGAACGTACCCATTTGTTACTTCATCCAATACAATTGCACAAGGAGCACTTACAGGTGCAGGAGCAAACCCATTTTATATCAAAAGAGTCGTAGGAGTAAGCAAAGCATACACAACGCGCGTGGGAGAAGGGCCATTCCCCACCGAGATAAATGGAAAAGACGGAGATATTCTTCAGAATGCAGGAAACGAATTTGGCGCAACCACAGGAAGGCCAAGACGCGTAGGGCATCTAGACCTCTTTGCACTGAAATATGCGGTGGACATAAGCAGCATAACGGAAATCGCATTAACGAAAATTGACGTGTTATCCACTCTGAACAAAGTGAAAGTTGCTGTGGGCTACAAAATAAATGGAAAAATCGTTAAAACATTCCCGGCAAGTGCAAAAGATCTTGCAAATGCAGTGCCCATATACAAAACTATTACAACCCCCATCAAAGCTCTTTCAAAAAAAGAGTGGAAGGCACTGAAAGGCAAAACAAAAAAAGAATTGCCTGTCGGCATCAAAAACTATATCAAACTGATAGAAGAATTTTTAGCAGTGCCTGTAACGATACTTTCATTTGGGCCGGGAAGAGAGGATACAATCACCTATGGAAAATAGAAATAGCATATCACCTCTTGATGGGCGATATTTTAACGATGTAAAAGATATTACAGAAATTTTTTCAGAAGAAGCACTTAACAAAAAAAGAGTTTATATTGAAATTGAATATCTTATTGCATTCTGTGAAACAATCAAAATAAAAATTCCAAAGCAAGCGCTAAAAAAAATCTACATCAATTTTTCAGACAGAGACGCAAAAAGAATTAAGCAAATCGAAAAAACAACGCAGCACGATATAGGAGCGGTTATAGAATTTGTAAAAGAAAAGACGAACAAAGATGCAAGACGCTTTGTGCATTTTGGCCTCACATCAGAGGATGTAAATAACCTTGCATACGGACTGATGCTGAAAGAAGCTACAAATGTATACCTCAATGCTCTAAAAACAACCATCTTACAACTTGCAGAATACGCATCAAAGCACAAGCACGATGTGATGCTTTCGCGCACCCACGGAGAGCCAGCTACTCCCACGACGGCAGGAAAAGAATGTGCAAACTATGCAGTGCGGCTCACAACACAGTACAAAAAACTTAAACAAATAAAAATACAGGGGAAGCTTACCGGGGCAACAGGCAATTTTAATGCACTTTGCACAATTTACCCTGAAGTTAACTGGATAACCTTCTCAAAAAATTTTGTACAACACATTGATCTCACCCCTACTCTTTTTTCCACGCAAATCCTTTTTACAGATTCATACGCGGAACTGTTTGACACAATGAAAAGAATAAATTCCATCCTCATTGACTTAAACAAAAACATCTGGCTATATTTTTTGCTTGGATATTTAAGCTTAAAAACCTCCAAAAAATCAATGGGCTCGTCCACCATGCCTCATAAAGTTAATCCAATTTTTTTTGAAAACAGCGAAGGGAATGCAGAAATTGCAGAAAATTTATTCGAGTTTTTTTCAAGAAAGCTTTTGAAATCCCGCCTCCAGAGAGACCTGACGGATTCCACAGTAAAAAGAAATCTTGGCGTTGCATTCGGGCACAGCTTGCTCTCTGTAAAATCACTTAAAAAAGGATTAGAAAAAATTGTGATAGACAAAGAAAAAATTGGAAAAGATCTTGAGGCACATCAGGAAATTCTCTCTGAACTTGTGCAGCTGTCCCTTAGAAAACAAGGAAAAATAGAAGGATACAAAGATATAAAAGAAAAAACAAGGGGAAAGAAAACGGTAAAAGAAGCATTGCTGAAAAACATTCCTGAGAAAAACCGCAAAATCATTATCTCGCAATACCTCTCAGGAAAAGCAGAAGAGCTTGTTGATACGGCGATAAAAACGGTAAAAAAAGAACTTATCTAACTTTCTTTTAGTACGGCAATGTACGGCAAGTTTCTGTATCGCTCGGCATAGTCAATGCCGTAACCTACAACAAAAAGATCGGGAATTGTAAAACCAAGATAGTCAACTGACACATCTACTTTTCTTCTGTCGGGTTTATCCAGCAACACGCAAACCTTCACACTGCTTGCCTTTCTTGCCTTAAGCATGTCGCGTATCGCTTTTAACGTGTAGCCCGTATCGATAATATCTTCAACAATTATTACGTCTTTGTCATCAATCGGTGCGGAAAGATCCTTAAGTATGCGAACATTGCCAGATGATTCTGTTCCCTCACCATAACTTGAAGCTGCAATATAATCAAGCGTAAGGTCCAGCTTCATCTCCCTGACAAGGTCAGCAAGGAAAAAACCACCACCTTTAAGTATAGAAACAAACACGGGCTTTCTCCCTTTGTAAGCTGTGCTAATCTCATCAGCAAGCTCTTTGATGCGCTTTTTCAAATCCTTCTGAGTGATCAATACTTCAAGGTTCTCTTTTTTCATTCGCTTCCCTCTCTTACAAAGATTTTACCCCGCACACAAAGGGCACAATTAATTATACTCTTTTTCAGATTTTTTCCTATTTTTCTCGTTATTACACTCTCCTTATTACAAAAAATCAATCGACAGATCGGTCAAAATGGTTAAAATGGTGCCTAGCATAAAAATAACCACTTTCCCATCCTTCCTTGTCCTTATTTTTGCTTTTAAAAAGGAGTCTCGAGGGAATGTGTCCCCTCAAAATAAGAGACCCTTCGCAAAAAACGCTCGAGGGTGACAAAGAAGAAAGTGCATTACGCCAAGTTGACCAATGGGAGCACAGTAACAGAAAAAACCAGTCATTGCGAAGGGCAGTTTTTTTGCCCTGTGGCAATCTCCTCTTTTGTTTTTTCCTTGTCATTCCGGACTCGATCCGGAATCTCTCTTTTGCTTTTCTTTGTCATCACGAGTCTTTGCGAGGAACGCAGTGACGAAGCAATCTCCTCCTTAACTCTTTTCTTCTTTTGCTTTTAAAAAGGAGTATCGAGGGAATGCGTCCCTCGAATAAAGAAAATGTGTTCCCTTACTTAAAAATAATCTCTGACATTAACGATTTGCATAAAGCACAACAAATACAATTGTTTTAAAAATACATAAAAAAGTACTTACAGTTTGACTTTAAATCTCTTAAGATAATGCTATAATTTATTCAAGATATGAATAAATTCTATTCAGGAGGTGAATAATATGTAAAAATAATATATTTATTAAGACTTCGCCTTTTATTTTCAAATCCTATTGTATGTATCTCTATAGACTTCTCTTCTGTGAATGATTCCGAAAACAAATACCTCTTTATTTTTTATCTTATAAACAATTCTGTAATCTCCTACACGTAACTTCCAATATCCCTTCAGAGATTTCCTTAAGGGTTTACCGTATTTTGTGGGTTCTGTTGTTAGCCTTTCTTCTATTGCCTTTTTAACCCTCAGCTTTATATTTTTATTTAGTTTTGGTAGATCTATCTTCTTCACGTCTTGATGATATATAATAGTAAATCTCACACTTTAGCCCCAATTTTCCTTATGGGAGAGCGCCTTTGACTTATCAAAAGTTTTCTCTCTTTCCTCTGCAAATTTAGAGAGCACTATATCTTCTCTTAGCTCTAAGGCTTCTTTAACTAAATCTCTTATAGTAGAAGACATTGACATATCTTCGCTTCCAGACAAGCTCTTGATGACATTATATATGTTCTTATCAAGCACTACATTAACTCTTGGTTTCTTTGTAGCCATTTTTACACCTCCTTACAGCTAGCAGTGTATCACTTTTGGTGAACCTGTCAAGAGACTGAATTGAATCATTAGAAATTTTAATAGATCCTCAAATAACCTCATCATTAACAACAAAACATCGTTTTAGGGAAGCAATAAGAAAAAAAGAAACGTTACCCTGAGACCCTTCGCAAAAAACGCTCGAGGGTGACAAAAAAGGTTGTCATTCTGGAGGGAGCATAGCGACAGAAGAATCTCGTCTTTTGTTTTTTTGTTGTCATTCCGGACTCGATCCGGAATCTCTCTTTTGCTTTTCTTTGTCATCACGAGTCTTTGCGAGGAACGTAGTGACGAAGCAACCTCCTCTTTTGTTTCTGTCCTGTCATTGCGAAGGGCAGTTTTTTTGCCCTGTGGCAATCTCCTCCTTAACAACAAACAATTGTTTTATAAAAACAAAAATTTAAAGAAATATTACTATGGGACTGCCACGCTCCCGTTGCTCAACTTGGCGTAATGCGTGCCAAGGAAAAGAGCGCAGTGACGGAGAGAGTCATTGCGAACCCGACAAAGCAATCCGACAGCTTTATTGTCGTTGCGAACATTAGAGTAAAACACTGCAGCAATTTGACCCAGCCTATTAAAGAATCTTTTCTATCGCGTCAATTATTCCAGCATAAGTTTCTTCGAATTGCGGGATGCTCTTGAACTGATTGTGCAGGGAGTTTTCCCAGGCATTTTTGAAGTTTACCTTGCGCTCTATTACAGATTGGATGTCGGAAACTATACCTTTAAGACGACATTTTTCATTGAATAACTCTTTAAAGCCTTCCTCATAGAGGTAGTGCCTGAAGTAATAAATGTCATATAAATCCCTCGGGCGTGTGCGTTCAAAGAGGGCCCGGAGTTTCTCTAAAAGAATTTCCATTAGCGTATATGACTTAAGGGATGCAGAAAGTATATCAGAATAAGGATGTATAAGTTTCCGTTCCACAGTATTCAAAAGAATCTTTTCCCGTGAGGCAAACGCGATATCCAGTTTGATGCTGATAGACACATTGTTGCTTCGTTGAATAACTGAGAAGAACACCGTTACCCTGACTCCACTTTTAGATTCTTCAAATTTTATCCTATTTGAAAAATTGATTCCACTTTCCTCTCTTGCTTCAGTAACCGCTTTCCTTATCTTTCCCTTCAATGTAGAGATTTCAATATTCTCACACATTGTGAAATCCAGATCGTCAGAAAAGCGGTAATTTTCTACGTACAGCTTGCGGATTGCTGTGCCACCTTTCAGAACCATATTAATTTTTACAAGTGCAGCAAGCAAATGGTTCTGAGCATAGTCCCTTTCAATTGTAGAAATGGGCACTCCGGAGTGCACTGCCTTCTCTTTTATCTCTACTACCGGAATCACTCCAAACTCCCCAAATCCTTTTCATTCAGGTTTAAGATCAGCCTCCAACGGGCATTCTTCTCTCCCTTGTGAGGCATTGTTGGATCAAGGTAGAGGTAATTCCTTGCCTTTATTACGGGCAACTTTACGGGCTTTCCTACATATTCTGAGAGAAACCCGAGACGGCGAATTACTCCAGAGTTTCCTATTTGCTTTGCAAAACGTGTAAGTTTTCTCTTTTCATACGTTCCGTGTTTTAATGCCTTTGCAACCTCTATAATGCCTCCACAGTATTGCGGTTTATCCAGGCAATCTACTATTACCTTTTCTCTTTCTGCAATGTTCACTTTGCTGTTTTCAATCCAGATATCTTCCACTGCAAAAAACTTTTCTTTTTTTACCTTAACGAACTTATACCTTATACCAAGAACCTCTTTTTCCTGCACTTTCTTGTATGCAGTTGTTTGTACAAACACCACATTGGGAATTTGCTCTGTAAAACTATAAAAATGCAGTGCTGACCAGTATGAAATACAGTATGGATTAACAAGCAGCGAGGCAATGACAAACTCATGCAAAGTGTAGTACCCCTTCTCTGCCCCAAGCGGTAAAATGATGTACTTTCCCTTTTCAATACGCTGGACTAAACCTTTATTCTCAAAGCGTGAAAGAAGCTTTTTAACAGTACTTGCATCACTTCCTACAATTTCTTGTGCATCTCTGAATGTGAATGATTCACCTTGCCTTGCAAGTTTATTTAATATATCTCTTCTCATTTTCACATTCCTTAGGATACACTAAAGGGAACTTTGGCATATGCAATTGAGAATGCCATACAATAATAAATTCGTCATTCAAAACCATCTCTTCCATGTTTTTATTGTATCACAATCAATTAAATTTTGAAACATCAAAAATTGATTTAATCAATTAGTTTGTAAAAATATATTTAGGGAAGTCACCAACACTGAATTTTTGCTAAAATCGTACACCTTTATGTCATTTTGCTATTTTCCTTGGCATGCATTACGCCAAGTCTGAAGTGAAGAATCTCTCTTTTGATTTTCTTCGTCATCATGGGTCTTTGCGAGCCGAAGGCGTGGCAATCTCCTCCTTAACAACAAACAATTGTTTTATAAAAACAAAAATTTAAAGTAATATTACTATGGGACTGCCACGCTCCCGTTGCTTGACTTGGCGTAATGCGTGCCAAGGAAAAGAGCGCAGTGACAGAGAGGGTCATTGCGAACCTCTTGAAAAGAGGTGTGGCAATCTCCTCCTTAACTCTTTTCTTCTTTTGCTTTTAAAAAGGAGTATCGAGGGAATTCGTTCCCTCTAATAAAGGGAATGTGTTCCTCGAATTAAGAAGTTACCGCAACCGTGCTTTAGGAATTATCTCCATAAAGATTTTTCTGACTTTGCCAAAATCCCTATTGCAAAACTTACAGTTGGATTCTTTTAAAGATTAAAAAACAACTTTACCTTTTCTTCAATATCCATTTCCATATTGGAACGATATCTACAGATATATCATCTATCTTTGTGCTTTCTTCCTCATCATAAGTGATAATAATTCCTTTCTTTTGATCAAGCAGTTTGCAAGCTTTTGTCATCCCTCCCATCTCTCTATCTGTATTTTTTTTATTCAATTCATAGGGTACTTGAATAGGAAAGAATTTTCCGTCTTTAACGGCAATAAAATCACATTCATTTTTATCGTCAAAGTAAAAAACTTCATAACCCCTTCTTTTTAATTCTAAGAAAACAAGATTCTCTAATTTCCTACCTGTATCCTTTGAAGTGAGCCCTTTTGCAAGTCCTATATCTACGAGATAAATTTTTGCAGGATTTCTTGTTCTCTTGTATATAGATTCAGAAAACTTCTTTACCTCAAATACAAGCATACTTTCTAAAATATATTTATAGTACCTGAAAAGCAAATCCTTTGAAAAAGGAAATTTGTCTTTGTATTGTTTGTAAAAAGATGTAAGAGAAATTCTTGTTGAAAAAGAAGAGAACAATTTGTCAAGGAGAGTCTCTATCAGCTGAACATTCGTTATTTCATACCTTTCAACAAGGTCTTTGAAGAACATAGCATCTAAATATTCTTTAAGGAGTTTCCGCTTTTCAAACTCTGATTTGGCAAATAAAACTTCGGGAAATCCTCCCCAATTGAGATATTCAAGAAAGTACTTTTTTACAATAAATTTTTTTGTGCTATAAAATATGTTCTCTTTATCAGGATCTATATTCTTAGTGCGCAGATACTCTCTAAAAGAAAAAGGAAATACTTCCATATTCCAGGATCTTCCTCTCAGCGCTGTGTTTATTTCATAGGGCATTATCTTAGAGGAAGAGCCACTGACAAATACGGTGGCATTTTCTCTTTCTATGACTCTTCTGCAGAACCTTCCCCATCCATTTACGTTCTGTACTTCATCAAAGAGAAATACAATTTTCTTGCCTATCAACTCTGGCTTTAGTTCAAGCAATGCTTCTTTCAAACTTTCAAAATCTTTCAGCTTAAATCCTTGCAGCCTGTCATCTTCAAAATCTATATATACTGAATTGTTTTTGTACTTTTTAAACAGGCGAAAAAGAATAAAAGTTTTACCGCTTCTCCTTACCCCATAGAAAATTACAACTTTTTTTAATGATTCCGGCAAAACAATGCCTTCCCGTCCCATGATCCGCCCAACAGTTTTGTTTATATAATCTTCATTGGAGAGAATTACTTCCTTTAACAACTCTTTATTCATATTCTATCCTTATCATAAGGATATTATATAAAAAATATGTCCTTGTGTCAAGGATTTAGTTTGCTGCTTTTTTGCCCTTGCATTTCTTATCCTGTCATTCTCGAGGGAGCGAAGCGACAGAAGAATCCCTCTTTTAATCATTTTGTTTTTTCCTTGTCATTCCGTTCTTGTCTCGGAATCTTATTCTTAAACTAAAAGACCCTGAAATAAATTCAGGGTGACAAAGAGAAAGTCAAGTGATCAACGGGAGCGCAGTAACAGAAAAACCCAGTCATTCTGCTCTTTTCCTTGGTATGTATTACACCAAGTAATCATGTAGTGGCTGTGACAATCTCATTCTTCTAAAACCCTTTCTAAGTATTTTCTTAATTCCTCACCTATATCCTTTCTTTTCAATGCAAATGCAATATTTGCCTTTAAGTAACCTATTTTATCGCCTACGTCAAAACGTTTTCCCTCAAATTCATAAGCATAAACCTTCTCTTTAACAAGCAAGTTCCTTATTGCATCAGTAATCTGCACCTCTCCATTTTTCCCGGGTTTCGTTTTTTCTAAAGATTCAAAAATAGATGATGTAAAGATGTATCTTCCAACAATGGCAATATTAGAAGGTGCCCTCATCGGCTCCGGCTTTTCCACAAGGCCTTTTACCTCATACATTCTATCTCCAATTTTTTTACCCTCTACAATTCCATAAAGATTGGCATCCTTTATTGGAACTTTCATAACACCTAATATTATTCCCGGACAACTTTTATAAACGTCTGCCATTTGTTTTAAACATGGTACCTCCGAGTCAATAATATCATCAGCTAAGAGCACTCCAAAAGACTCATCCTTTATAAATCCTTTTGCATGATAAATAGCATCTCCCAGGCCTTTTGGTTGTTTCTGACGGACATAGAAAATAGAAATCATATTGCTTATATTCCTTACAATCTCTAAGAGCTCATCTTTGCCCCTTGCCTCAAGCTCTTTCTCAAGCTCTGCAGCATAGTCAAAATAATCTTCGATTGCTCTTGTGCCACGTCCTGTAACAAATAAAATATTTTCTACACCAGACTGAACTGCCTCCTCCACAACATACTGCACAGCCGGTTTATCAACTACAGGCAACATTTCCTTAGGTTGTGACTTTGTAGCAGGAAGTAGCCGCGTACCCAATCCTGCAACGGGTATTACTGCCTTTTTAATCTTCATCTATGCCTCCAGTCTTGCTTCAGGGATTATCTCCATAAAGATTTTTCTGACTTTACCAAAATCCATATCCACTGCAGCAGTTTTTAATTGATCAAGTATTTCAAAAAATTCTTCTTTTTTCACAACACCATCATCTGGCCTTATTTTTAAAATATACGGATTCTCTGTATCCTCTACCGCTTCCTCTTTATCCCACAATTCTTCAAGGATTTTTTCTCCGCCTCTATTGCCCGTAATCTTAATCTGCACATCTTTCCCTACTTTAAATCCGGAGAGCTTTGCAAATGTTTTTGCAAGCTCCAATACATTTACTCTATCCCCCATTTTTAAAACGAATATCTCTCCGCCGTCTCCAAGTGCCCCCGCCTGCAGCACCAGCTGCACCGCCTCGGGTATCAACATAAAGTATCTCTCCATCTTCGGGTCAGTCACGGTAAGGATACCTGTTCCTCTTATTTGTCTTTTAAACACTTCTATTACGCTGCCTGCACTGCCCAGCACATTGCCAAACCGCACACTTGTAAACACTGCCTTAGGATTATCTTTTGCATAATACTGCAGCATCTTTTCAGTAACTCTTTTCGACGTTCCCATAATGCTTGTAGGATCCACTGCCTTATCCGTAGAGATGTTAACAAATCTACCCGTTCCATATTTTACAGCAGCATCCAAAAGATTTTTTGTGCCAAAGATATTATTTGTTACTGCTTCATCCGGGTTGCTTTCCATCAAAGGCACATGCTTGTGCGCTGCAGTATGAAACACAACATCGGGCTTATACTCATCAAAAATCTTGAATACCTTATCCTTATCTCTAATGTCGCATATCACAGGGACTTCTTTATGAAAATTCCTCTCATCGACAAGCTCTCTTTCTATCTCAAATACACCGTTTTCTCCCTTGTCTAAAAGAATAATTTTCTTAGGGCTAAACATTGCAACCTGCCGCACAATCTCCGACCCTATAGAACCACCAGCACCTGTTACAAGCACAACACCATTTTTTATATATTTTTTAACGGAATCAGTATCTGTCTTAATCGAAGGACGCGATAAAAGGTCTTCAAGCTGAACATTTCTTATACTACTTACATTCACTTCCCCGCCGATAATTTCCCAGATACCAGGCAATGTTTTAACCTCTGTCGGTGTATCAGAAGCAAGAGAGACAATTTTTCTTAACAATTCTTTTGATGCAGATGGGATAGCAATAAGAACAATATCAACCCCCATTTCGTTAACGATATATGGTAAACGGTCTATCTTGCCAAATACCGTATAGCCGTGAATTTTGCCACCCTTTTTCCGTTCGTCATCATCCAAGATCCCGACAATTCTATAATTTAATTCGGGATGTGCTACAATTTCTCTTATTACCTTTTCTCCTGCGTCACCTGCTCCAATAATAAGAACACCTTTTTCTCTCCTCTCTGAGCTGGCTTTTGAATTTACATTTCTTTTTTCCCTGATTATCCT
>JAYELD010000062.1 GCA_034717215.1 Caldisericota bacterium | reverse complement strand
GAAAAATTCAGGATATATGTAAGTGCGCTCACTCAGTTGAATATCGACAGTATTAACAGAATCCCTACAAGAGACACACGCCTTATAAGAAGAATTGTGCGCGATAGTCTCTTCCGAAGAATATCTGCTTCGGAAACGCTACGAAGATGGCCGATTGTAACAAAAGGCGAAGAAAATTATATTTTTCCGTTTCAGGAAAACGCAGATGTTGTGTTTAATTCCGCAGTGGTATATGAATTAGCAGTACTAAAACATTATGCAGAAGTTGCACTGCAAGCAATAAATTACAAGCAAGAAGAATATGCTGAAGCACTGCGCCTGCTCAACTTCCTTTCTCACTTTGTATATATCACCGCAGATGAAATTCCACCTACATCTATAATGAGAGAATTTATCGGAAAAAGTTCGTTTAAATATTAAATAATTATTTATAGATCTCATTTTAATTTATTGACATTGATTATAGCTTCATACAAATCATGGAAAATAAAAATTCTCCTATAAATTTTTGATTTTTTTCAAAGATGTAATAAAATTAATCAAGAGGCAAATCCGAAAAAGACAAAAAATTAGCTTCAGTATCTACGGCAATGAAAAATTGCTTGTGGTTAGTAAGTACAAAATAATAAGGGGAAGAAATGTTAAAAGAAGGATTTTTAAAAGTACTGAACGAGTATCAAGTCGCCAGCAAAGAGCCAATCGCAAAACATCCAATAGCCACATTGTTAAGAAAAGATATACCGGAATATTTAGTTAGTCTACTTGAAAACCCCGATGAATATAAAGTAGAGGGCTCTGCAGGAAAAGGAAGATGGGCAAAATGCCCCTGGGTTGCAACGATAGATATCAATATTACAACAACTCCCAAAAGGGGATATTATATTGTTTATCTATTCAGAGAAAATATGAATGGGATATATCTTTCATTAATGCAGGGAGCAGCAGAAATGAAAGAAATGCATGAAGAACACCTGGAAAAGGTTTTAAAAAATAGAGCAACAACCTACATAAATAAAATTGGCGGCGTGCCAAAAATGTTTCCGGAAACAAAAATAGATTTAGAAACAAAATCGCATTCAGAATTAGCATCATTCTACGAAATGGGAAATATTTTTGCAAAATATTATAGCGTTAAGACCTTGAACTCTTACACAGAAAAACAATTAATAGAAGAATTTAGGCAGATGATAAAATTATATGATTTTCTTGTGCACAGCAAAACTACTCCAAGCTTATTCACTAACGTAGAAAAACCGGTTAAAAAAACACAGCAAAAAACAACTGAAAAAAAACAAACGCTGTTTGAACGAATAAAAGAGTTTATACAAAAAGTTATCAGATCTTAAGAAGATTTAAATCTTCCATCAAGAATAAATCATTGAACCTTTAAGGTGGTGCCGAGAGACGGAGTTGAACCGCCGACACGAGGATTTTCAGTCCACTGCTCTACCAGCTGAGCTATCTCGGCACTTATTTGCCATGGTGGGCGAAAGAGGATTCGAACCTCTGACTTCTTGCGTGTAAGGCAAGCGTTCTACCGCTGAACTATCCGCCCTTCATTTCTTAAAGTTGGTACCGGGGGTGGGACTTGAACCCACACGTGTCACCACATGCGCCCCTTAAACGCACGCGTCTACCAATTCCGCCACCCCGGCGCTTTATCTATAACTAAAATACCTTGAATACTGCTAAAAATAGAGAAGTAACTACAAATGCAATAGAAAATATCGTTGCAAGTTTGTCAAGTAATACATCCTTAGTAGCCCTTGAATGAAAAACTGTTGCACCGCCGGATATCGCACCCAGTCCTGACCCCTTAGGGCTCATAAACAAAATGGACAGGATTGCTCCTATTGCAAAAATTAAGTCCAAACTAATTGCTATAATTGCTATCGTTGTCATCATACCCTCACTTTCAGTTCACATTATATTAAATTGTGATTTTATTTCAATAGAACCAAAAAGAATTTTCAGTTCTGATCCTCTATTGCTTCAATTGCAGGGAGAGAATGTCCCTCAAGAAATTTAAGAAATGCGCCTCCGCCCGTAGAAACATGCGATATTTGTTTATCAACGCCAAATTTTTGGAGAGTGGCAGCCGTTTCTCCTCCGCCCGCAACAATCGTTTTGTTCTTTAATGTCCCAAGAAACCTGGCCATCTCATAAGTACCCTTTGCAAACGCTTCAATTTCAAAAACACCTAATGGCCCATTCCATACAATTGTTTTGGCATCTTGAATCCTTTTTTCAAAAATTTTTACAGTTTTTGGTCCAATATCCACTCCTATCCCATCCCTAGGAATATCCTCGATATCCACAATGTGAGCAGGTGAATTTTCCTTCACCTCGGGCACAGAAAGAACATCGGCAGGCAGAGTAATTTTTACGCCACTTTTTTTAGCATTTTCTAAAATCTGACGCGCAGTAGAGATTGCATCCTCTTCACAAAGAGAGTATCCTATATCATATCCATTGGCTCTCAAGAAAGTAAAGCTCATACCTCCGCCAATGAAAAACTCATCAACCGTATTCATTAAATTGTTTATTACGCCAATTTTGTCAGAAACTTTTGCACCTCCGAGTATTCCCACAAAAGGATGTTCCGGAGCATAAAGCAGTTTTGAGAGAACAATAATTTCCTTTTCCATTAAAAATCCTGCAACAGATGGAAGAAAAGCAGTTACTCCAACGTTAGATGCAGCTACTCTATGCGCAGCAGCAAAAGCATCGTTTACATATAGGTCAGCAAGTAAAGAAAGTTTTTTTGCAAATTCATTATCATTTTCAACCTCTCCACGATGGAACCGTAAATTTTCAAGGAGAATAACATCCCCATAATCAGCATCGGTGATAGCTTTTTCTACCTCTTCACCAATGCAAGCATCCAATTTTTTAACCGGGATTCCAAGGAGTTTAGAGAGTTCTTTTGCGATTGGATCCATGCGGAGTTTTTTTACCGCCTTCCCTTTAGGCCTCCCTAGATGACTCATCAAAATGACTTTTGCATTATTTTCGCGCAAATAGTTAATAGTTGGAATTTCTGCTTTAATTCTAAAATCATCAAGAATATCCCCATCAGGGCTCAAAGGTACATTAAAATCTACTCTTACCAATACTCTCTTCTCTCTTACATCTACATCTTTTAATCCTTTTTTGCGCATCTACATCCTCCTTTTGTTATTTAAAATCCATTCTTTTCAGATAAAAGCTTTGCAAGGTCAGCTACTCTTGTGGAATACCCCCATTCATTATCATACCAACTCACAACATGCATAAAATTACCATTAATAACCTGCGTAGAAAGAGCATCAACAACACCTGAATAGATAGTGCCCTTATAATCCATAGATACAAGAGGCTCTTCCGAGTACCCAAGGATGCCTCTCATATATGTTTCGTGTGCTTCTTTCATCATATTATTTATTTCCTTAATCGTTGTTTCTCTATTCATTACAGCATCAAAAATAGACATCGAAACCGTAGGAGTAGGGACTCTCACAGCCATACCATCCATCTTGCCTTTAAGTTCGGGAATTACAAGAGTAACCGCTTTTGCGGCACCAGTTGTAGTAGGTACTATATTCATCGCAGCTGCCCTTGCTCTTCTTAAGTCTTTATGGGGAGAATCAAGAAGTTTTTGATCAACCGTGTATGAATGAATAGTTGTCAGATATCCCGTTTTAATACCAATTTTATCCTGCAAAACTTTTATTACAGGGGCAATACTATTTGTTGTGCAAGATGCATTAGATATGATGCTGTGCTTCTCCGGGTTTAATAATTTTTCATTCACTCCCAATACAATCGTAATATCCTCGCCTTTTGCAGGAGCTGTTATAATTACTTTTTTTGCACCCGCATTAATATGTAACATTGCTTTTTCTCTTGTCCTAAAAACACCTGTTGCTTCAATGACAATATCAACACTCAAATCTTTCCATGGGAGCTTTGACGGATCTCTCTCTGCAAACATCGAAATCTTTTTGCCGTCAATAGTAATAAATCTATCTTCTGCATTGCCCACTTTAACGTCTCTATGCCATGTCCCGTAATTGGAGTCATATTTCAGAAGAAATCCCAGCTGTTCACAAGGGAAAAGATCATTTGCCGCTACAATTTCCAATTCCGGAAAATTATCAAATATTTCTTTAAAAACTTGTCTTCCAATTCTGCCTAAACCATTTATTGCAATTTTAGTCATTGCTACCTCCTAAATATGTTTTTGTTATTCTATAAAAAATATCTACTTAGTCAACCTTCTTTTGCTGCAAGGAGAAATACCAAGAATATTCCTATATTTAGTTACAGTCCTCCGTTTAATGTTAATTTTCATGGCAGCCAATTTTTTCACCACATCGCCATCGCTAAGCGGCAACCGTTTATCTTCAGAGGAAATAATTTTTTTAATTTTTTCTTTTAATTCCTCCTCGTTATAAGGAACATTTTTTCTTTGCACAAAAAAATGTAAAGGATAAATACCCCGGGGTGTAGCAACATATTTGTTTTGAACAAGGCGCGAAATAACAGAAGGAGAACTAACGGTCGTTTTGCAGAACGTTTCTATACTCATTTTTTTAGGATATAACCGGGTGCCCTTTAAAAAATCGTTTTCATTTTCTGCAATAGAGCGTCCTATATTCAAAAGCCTTTCGTCCCTTTCTTCGATTGACATCTTCGCCCATTTTGCTTTTTGAAAAAAATCCTGCAAAAATTTTATCGTTTTTGGATCAGTTGCCTCACTTAGCATTTTCTTATACTTTTGATTTACAACAATTTCTCTGCGAGACGTTTTATTTAAATATACATTTAATGCCTCTCCATCTGTTTCTATAATGATATCAGGAATATTTCTTTTTCCCTTCACTTCTGCAAACATTAAGCCAGGAGAGGGACACAAGCAAATCAATTTAACTCTAAGTTCCTTGAGAGTATCAATATTTATGCCAACTTTCTTAGAAATTTCCTTATATTTTTCCTTCGCGAGTTCTTCAATATGGTTATTAATAATATGCTTAACTTTAGTGCTAACGCTGCTCTCTTTACGTTCTAATTGAAGTATAAAACACTCGGAAAGATTTCTTGCGCCGATACCGGAAGGACTGCCAGCCTGAATCTTTTTAAGAATTGCTTCTACTTCTTGGACTTTCACATTAAACTTCTTCGCTACCATACTCAAAGAAATGTTGCAATAACCTTCTTTTGTAAAATTACTGATAAGAAATTCTCCTATTTTCCTCTCTTTGTCGCGCATTTTAAGCATCCTGAATTGATGTATAAGAAACGCATACATATCCTCTGTATTTGTCTTAAGATAATTTTCGTCCACTTCGCTAACGGGAACATACTTCCCTTCTTCTATAAAAGGATTAGATTCAAATAATTCGTTAATAAATTCATTTACTTCAATATTATTCATAGAAAAAAGCCTTGCCCTTAGCGCAAGGTAAGGCACAAATGAAAGCTTTCCTTTAATTTTTTGTGTGTTTTTGTCATTCATAATTTTTTAAAATCCTTTTAAGTCTGTAATATATAGCTTGTTTTGATAAATGGCTTAAGGAAAGTCGAGACAGCTCGGTAAGAGAAGCATAAGGATGCCGTAATCTCAGTAAAGCAACTTCTTTCAAATCATCACGAAGTTTATCAAGCTTTCCTTTTTTTCTAAGTTCCTTTAATATTTCTACCTGCTTTAACGCTGCGTTTGACTGTCTCCTTAAATTTGCATACTCAAAATTAGCTTTCCTGTTTATTTCGTTCGAAAGAGCTTTTTCTACCGCATCATCTTCCAAAAGCAAAAATACTGACAAAGAACCTATTGTGTACATAAATTTCTTTATATTTTCTCTCCCCTTAATATAAATTTTATCACCTTTTATAAAATATTTTATATCAAATTTTAATAACGTTTCAGCTACAAATTTTTTCTCAAACTCCTTTTCAATGTTCATCTCAAGATGATGGTAGGGAGGAGCAGAAAGTATTCCACAACCTAAAAATACTCCTCTCAAAAAAGATTTTTTAAATTCTTTACTACCCTTACTTACCTCTTTCAATAATTCTTTAATTTGAAACTCACTTTTTATGTTCTTAAATTCTAATGTAAATTTATCACTCTCTTTTTGTAAAATATCCGAATCCCTCTGCACAGGAAATACATTAGCAAGAACCAAAGCTTTTCGTGCCACTGATATTTCGTGAGAGCTAAAAAGCAAGCTTGTCGCATCAGTCGAATAAGAGAATTTCCCGTTCGATAAAAGAAAACCTATGAATTCGCCTCTTTTTTCGCCAAACATATGCACAAGTTCATTTTTGCACTGAACGTTTAAACTTTCCCCGCCATGATATTTGTTATGGTTTCTGCTAATTTCTCCGGATTGTGTCGTACTACATCACCTCTCTCAAGTGTAAAATTTTTTACTATGCATTTTATTTTTGTTTTTTGTATCTCAGAAATATTTGGCTCTACAACTTCTGCACCAGCACCCATATATTTCTTCGCCACAGTATTACTTAATTCCATCTTGTTTAACAGTGCATATTCTACTACGTTATCTCCAAGGATATCAGTTATTACTTTTATGTGATCATATGCAGTAAAATGATCCGTTTCACCGGGTTCCGTCATTATATTGGATACATATACTTTTTTTGCTCTACTTCGTCGTACCGTATCAGCTATTGATGGAAGAAGCAATGGAGGCACAATGCTAGTGTAAAGGCTTCCAGGCCCAATCACAATGACATCGGCTTGAGAAATTCTTTCCAGGGCCCTAATATATGGCTTTGCACTCTCTGGTTCAATAAAAATTCTCTTAATTTTACCACGATAATTTGTAATTTCAATTTCTCCCCTCACAATGTTTCCATCTTCAAATTCCGCACACAGTGTAATATCTTCTGTAGTAAAAGGCATCACTTCTCCATTTATAGATAAAATTTTGCTCATAGAAAGCACTGCATCTCCAAAATCACCAGTCATTTTTGTTAGACCAGCTATAAGAATATTGCCAAGGTTGTGTCCGTCTAAAAAAGAGCCCTTTTTGCGGAATCTAAAAGAGAGAAGTCGTGATATAAAAGAACGCTCTTCTGATAAAGCAATAAGACAGTTGCGAATATCGCCCGGGGGAGGCATTTTTAACTCCTTCCGTAATATTCCAGAACTACCGCCAGTATCTGCCACCGTAATGATTGCTGAAATCTTAACAAACTTATCTCGTAAACCAGAAAGAACAGAAGTAGTGCCTGTGCCTCCACCAATTACAACTACTCTTTTCTTTAATCCCTCTTTTCTCTCCCCAAAGACTATGTCCATAATTTCTTTCGGGTCTTTATCGGGGACAAGCGCAGTAGAAATTGAAGAAAGAAGTTCTTTTATACCAACAACAATTAATGACACTGCAAAAACAAAGAATAGAATGCCAGCTATTGGAATAACAAATTTGCCAAATGGAATTTCTTCGGAAAGATTCAAGAGAAAAATATTTCTCCAGGAATATAAATTGCTACGCGCAACATTAAGATAGACAACAACAAACCCATATGTTAGCAGTGCAATCCCCAAAAAGATAGTAAATAAATATCTTTTTATCCGTACTCCAGGTAAAAGCCACCTAAACTTGGTAGATTTCGATAATCCTTTCATTTTTCCACATCCCTATGAATAATAGTTACAGAATAGTGTTTTTCTTTCAAGAAATCTTCAAATAACTCACCTATTGCAACAGAACGGTGTTTGCCACCTGTACATCCGAAAGCAATTGTAAGATAAGACTTTCCTTCTTTTATATAGTTTGGAAGAAGAAAATCAAAAAGGTTTTCAATCCTGTCAATAAACTCTTTCGTTCCAGGGAAAGAAAGAATAAAATCTTTTATTTCTTTACTCCTTCCATCTTGCCGGCTTAACCGGTCTATATAAAATGGATTTGGTATAAAACGTACATCAATAACAATATCGGCCTGCAATGGAACACCATATTTATATCCGAACGTTACAATGGACAAATTTATAAGGTCGGAAGTAACACAAGAAAGCGCAGATACAACTCTTTCTTTTAAGTCCTTTAAAGCATAATTAGAAGTTTCAATGATATAATCTGCAGTTGCCCTTATTGCATATAACCTCTTTCTTTCTTCTTCAATCTTCTCCTGGATAGTAGCCATTTCTTGAATTGGATGCTTTCTTCGCGTTGCAGAAAATCTTTTTATTAGAATGTCTTTAGACGCCTCGAGGAAGATTACTTTTGTCAAGAATCTTGTATCCTTTCTTAATTTAAGAACCACTTCAGGCAAAAGATCCAGGAATTCTCCGCTTCTTACATCTACCACTATGCCTATTTTGTTTATTTTGCCCTCTGTTTTTTCACAAAGCTCAATAAAAGGAGATATAAGACTGGGTGGCAAATTATCTACGCAAAAATATCCAATGTCCTCTAAAGTGCCAATTGTTTTTGTCTTTCCAGCTCCACTTAATCCTGTTACAATTACAACATTAATCTTTTCTTTCATCTTTTTATTATATAGACTTATTTACTTTCTTTCAACTCAGGCAAGATACAATGGTTATACGCAAACTCCTTTAATGTATAAATAAATCATTCAAAAATTAATTTCTTTATAAAAAATAAATCCAGCTACAAAGCAATAAACCGCTCAAACACTATATTGGCCAGAAACACTCCTCTTTTTGTAAGACGAATGCACTTTTCATCCTCTTCAATTAATCCATTCAGCAACAAAAATTCAATCTCTCCCACAAAATCATTCGCCGGGAAACTACCAAACCTTACGTAATAAAGATGCTTGTCGCAGCCTTCTAAAAGTCTTAAATTCATCATGATGTGCTCGCCCTTTGCCTTTTTACCCTTTAAGTGTTCATATAAACCAATTGGTAAAGTATTGTCATCAAGTTTCTTATAATAATTATCCAGTTTTAAAACATTTCTTGTTCTTTTTCTTTTATAATAACTTCCCGCGGCTACTCCAAAACCAAGATAAAGCAAGTTTTTCCAATAAGTTACATTGTGTTTGCATTGGAAATTATTCTTTGAGAAATTAGATATTTCGTAATGTTTATAGCCACTGTTTTCTAAAAAAGCTATACCCATCCTGTATTGTTCCGCCTCTTCATCGTTACCGGGAAAATGAAGAACTTTTCTTTTCCTATAAAACAAAGTACCCCTTTCAATAAGCAGAGAATAAAAAGAAATATGCTCTGGGCCAAGATTTACTGTTTCTTTCAAGGAATGCATTAAATCTTTAATAGTTTCCCCTGGCAGAGCAAACATAATGTCTATGTTTATGTTGTTAATACCGGCTTCTCGTAAAGATGCAAAGCTTTTATAAATTTCATCTGCATTATGTATTCTTCCCAATAGTTTTAGCGTAGTATCATTAAAAGATTGAGCGCCCATACTTATACGATTTATTCCTAATGTACGAAATTCTCTGAACTTTTTTACTTCAATAGATTCAGGATTTGCCTCAAGAGTAATTTCGGCAGACGGTAATAGCTTGAAATTCCTCCACACTGTCAATAAAATACTTTTCACATCGCTCACAGTAAGAAGCGAAGGCGTACCTCCTCCAAAATATACTGTGGAAACAAGAAAATTATTTAAACCATTTTTTTTACTAAAAAAAGAAATCTCTCTATTAAGATATTCTACGTATTTGCGAACCTCGTCTCTTTTGAAATTAAAAGATACAAAATCGCAGTAATTACATTTTTTTAAACAAAAAGGTATATGGATATAGATAGAAATGCCTTTATTTTTTTCTATCACTCTTCACTGATAATATTGAAAAGAAAGCTTCTTGAGGAAGTTGAATCCGACCAATTTGTTTCATTTTCTTTTTGCCAAGTTTTTGCTTTTCCAAAAGTTTCCGCTTCCTTGTAACATCTCCCCCGTAACATTTGGACAAAACATCTTTCCTATATGCCACAATACGCTCTTTCGCAATTATTCTACTGCCGATGGCTGCTTGTAATGCAACTTCAAACATCTGTCGGGGAATAACTTTTCGCATACGCCTCAATAATTGCCGTGCCACATAATCAGCCTTTTCTCTGTGTGCAATAAATGACAGCGCATCTACAGACTCTTTGTTCACTAAAAGATCAACCTTCACAAGATCCGCTTCTTTAAGTCCTTTAAATTCATAATCGAGTGTACCATACCCTCTTGTCACAGATTTAAGAGTGTCAAAAAAATCTACAATAATCTCCTGCAATGGAATTTTGTACCTTAGAATTGTCCTCTTTGATTCAGGATAAACCATATCTATAAATTGCCCCCTCCTCCCTTTTGCAAGCTCCATAACATTACCAATATATTCCGGAGGCAACATAAGAGACGCATCTACAATCGGCTCTCTAATTTCTTCTATCTTCGATGGATCGGGAAATTTGTTTGGACTATCTATCTGTAACACTGTCCCATTTCTCAAAACAACCTCATATATTACATTTGGTACTGTTGCTATGAGCTCCTGTCCAAATTCCCTTTTAAGTCTTTCAATTGTAATCTCAAGGTGTAGTAAACCAGAAAAACCACATCGAAATCCAAAACCCAGTGCCTGCGAACTTTCTGGTTCAAATGTAAACGCAGGATCATTTAAATGAAGTTTTTCAAGAGATTTTTTAAGCGATTCAAATTCATTAGTATTTAAAGGATATAAACCTGCAAACACCATCGGTACACTTTTTCTAAATCCTAAAATAGCTGCTGAGGTAGGATTAGCCACAGTTGTAACGGTATCTCCAGTAAGCACATCCAGAGGTTCCCTTATAATTGCGGTAAAATAACCCACCGTACCGCTCGTAAGTTCATCGCATTGCTCCATTTTTAATTTAAACACACCTACTTCTTCCACCTGAAATTCTTTTTCTGAAGACATAAATTTAACTTTATCACCTGATCGAATCGTGCCATCCATTATTCTTACATACACCACTACACCTTTATACATATCAAAGTGCGAATCAAACACAAGTGCTTTAAGTGACGCATTGCTGTTTACATGAGGAGGTGGAATTTTTTCAATTATTGCTTCTATTAAATCATCAACACCGGTGCCCAATTTTGCGCTAATCTGCAAAATTTCATCTCTTGATAATCCTACCATCTCTTCGATTTCCTTTATTGCCCCTTCAATGTCAGCACCTTT
>JAYELD010000061.1 GCA_034717215.1 Caldisericota bacterium | reverse complement strand
CGACTGGACATACTCTGTAACATTGGCCACATTTTAAACATTTTTCTTTATTGACCTCAAACTTTATGAGGTCTATACATACATGAGCAGGACACTTTTTTTCTGTGATATGAGCTTTATATTCATCATGAAAATATTTCAGAGTTGTTAACACTGGATTAGGAGCAGTTTGACCAAGCGCACAAAGTGCAGTGAGCTTTATAATTTTACCAATTTTTTCTAACTTCTCAATATCTTCTTCTTTTCCTTTTCCAGATGTAATTCTCTCTAAGATTTTATGCATTTGTCTTAACCCTTCCCTGCAAGGAACACACTTTCCACAGGATTCATCCACAGTAAAATCAAGAAAATACTTAGCAGTATCAACCATACACGTATTTTCATCCATTACAACAACACCACCAGAGCCCATAATTGAACCAACTTTTGCCAAGCTTTCGTAATCCATTGACGTATCAAAAAGCGAGGCAGGAATACATCCACCCGAGGGCCCGCCTGTCTGAACCGCCTTTAGTTTTCTTCCCTTTATACCACCTGCTCCTATATCATAAACGATAGTTTTTATCGGTGTCCCAAGTGGAACCTCTACGAGTCCTACTTTTTCTACTTTTCCAACAAGAGAAAAAACTTTTGTTCCTGTATTCTTTTCTGCACCAATTTGCGTAAACCACTCTCCGCCATTTTTAACAATTACAGGAATATTACACCAAGTTTCTACATTGTTAATATTTGTAGGTTTCCCCCAAAGTCCTTTATTTGCAGGAAATGGTGGGCGTGGATGAGGCTTACCGGGCCTACCTTCTATAGATGCAATAAGTGCTGTTTCTTCCCCGCAGACAAATGCACCTGCACCTTTTGCAATATGGATATCAAAGGAAAAATCTGTACCGAATATATGTTCTCCGAGCAAACCATAATTCCTTGCTTGTTGAATTGCTCTAGTAAGCCTTTCTATTGCAAGAGGATATTCTGCCCTTACATATATGTACCCTTCAGTTGCACCAATTGCATATGCCCCTATCACTATTCCTTCAATTAACATATGGGGATCACTTTCCATTTCGTTCCTGTTCATATATGCACCTGGGTCGCCCTCGTCTGCATTGCAAATAACATATTTTATATCACTTTTTGCTTTCTTCGTAAAACTCCACTTCAGTCCTGTTGGAAAACCTGCACCACCTCTTCCCCTCAGTCCTGATCCTTTTACTTCTTCTATTACTTCGTCAGAAGTCATTTTCTCTAACGCTTTATACAACGCAGAGTATCCTCCCACTGCAATGTATTCTTCGATATCTTCAGGATTAATCAATCCTGCGTCTCTCAATACTATTTTTCTCTGTGGTTTAAAATAAGGAATTTCCTCGTATTTCGGAATATTTTCAAAATCTTCTCCATATTGTATTTTTTTATCAACGATGTGATCCCATTTCTCTATTTTGCAAAGTGCTTTCTCTTTCGTAATTTTACCTTCTATAACATCATCGATAATCTTCTCGGCATCACCTTCAGAAACTCTGTGAAGGATTACAAGAGGTTTCCCGGGAAGGGTAACATTTACTAAAGGTTCTTCTTTACAGTCTCCTATACAGCCTGTTTTTGTAAGCTCTATATCTAATCCTTTATTCTTAATAATGTCCTCTAACGCCTTGAATACTCTATCTCCTCCTGCTGCAATACCACATGTTGCGAGGCCTACCGCGATATGAGGTTTGTTAGGTAAAATCTTTTTTAAACCATTTTCCTTTACTTTATATAGGTCTTTTTCTGTTTTAATCTTCATTCTTTTTCCTCCATCCATACTTTTTAAGTATTTCGGGTAATTTTTTAGGTGTATTGTATCCGTAGATTTTCCCATCAATTCTTATTACGGGTGCCATGCTACAAGCACCAAAGCAACGTGCAGTATTTATTGTAAAAGATCGATCTTCTGTGGTAATCATAAATTTTCCATCAGAAGTTACTTCATCTAATTGAACTCTCAATAATCTTTCCAATGTTTCAAGAAGACGAGAGCCACCTTTCACATGACATGCAGTGCCTTTACATACGGTAATAATGTGTTTTCCTATTGGTTCAAGATTAAAAAATGAATAGAAAGTAGCAAAACTGTACAATTTTGATAATGGTGTATGAATCTTTTTAGATAAGGATTTAAGTACTTCTTCGGGAAGATAACCCTCCGCTGTCTGAATATCTTCTAAAATAGCGAGGAGTCTTCCAGATGGAAAATTGTATCTCGAGATTATCTGATTAAGTTCTTTTTCTTTCATTTTTACCTCCACAAAAAGAGGAATTACCCTTCTTTTTTTTCTCCTTTTTTTCTATTTGTTTTCCTTCAATTGATAGATTAATAAACATCTTTTCCTCCTTTTATCATAATAAGCCAACCCTATGCAGCTCATAGCAATATGAGTAGCATTTTTTCGCTCTTTTTAAAAAATTACAAAACGATAACATCATAAGTCTTAAAGAGAAACATTTAATCATTTCATAATACATTTTTAGAAAAGCAGCTGATTTTTTGAGTTTTATACAAGGCTTGGTAACAGAGGTGGTTTTTGAGCCCCATCCCTTGATCTCCGTTTCTATTCAAGGAGACTTATCTTTTTCCATATTTCCTCCTATGCTATAGTGATTAACTTCACGATATTTTAACATTTAAAAAATTATAGTCAAGTATTCCGCAAGCCAAATACGCTTAAACTACAAATAATATTTAGAATTATATAAGCATACCATCATTTATTTAAATAGAGAGAATTTTTGTAATTTGCGAAACTACGTATATTGTCAGTCATAAATAAAAATAACTTAAACAAGTTTATGGATTGCAATAAAAAACCCTAAAAAGCCATCAAAAATATGTTTCTCATACAAGGATTTGACACAACAAAAAAATTTGTTAAAATAGCTATAGTAAAAAAGAGGTTCTGATAGTAAGCAATCCATAACCACGCTTTAAAATCAGGACAATTTAAAATACAATAAAAATTTTACGGAGGCAAAATGAAAAAAGAAATCCCAACCAAATTGAGAAAATCAGAGTATACTTTCAAAGCAACATGGCTTGAAGGATTGCTTCAAGCATCAGATGGCGCTCCGCCAATGAAGCCAATGTATTCTGAAATCACAAGCAGGGACGGCAATAAACATGACGTTTTAATCCGTTCGATCAAAAAAGAAGAGATTGATCCAATGCTTAATTTTTTAAAACTCACACTCGATGCAGAATATGACTATTATGATATTGTTGGAGCAAGAGTTTATGCAGAATTACTTGCAATAAAGAGAAAAAGAATGAAAGATGAATATTTTTTCCTTGGGTTAGAAAATGGACATTTAGTTGGAATTGCCAACGGAAGACTCCTGAATGAAGATGTAAACATCAGCCTTCATACAATGGCCTTTGAAAGAAAAGTTGGTGCCGGTGGAATCCTATTCTATTCAAAAGCATGGTATGCATTTGAAATTTGTAATCAACAAGAGTTCTGGGCAACATTTGAAAGTTATAATGGATGGGTTTTAGCTGGACTTCGTATGGCACTTCCATCATACCCATGGCCTGATAATCAACATGAACTTGGAGGAGCAAAAATTTTCTACCTTACAAAAAAACTTTGGGAAGAAGAAATAAAAGACAATTATCTTGGACAAATTGCACATGGTTCCTTTAAAGAATCCTCGAAAGAATTAATTGAAAAAAATGAAAAACTAATTCTTTCAGAAAAATTAGAAATTTAGCCACTTTAATAATAAAGACCCCGTTCTCGGGGCCTTTATTATTTATCAGCTTTCTATAATTTCTTTAAATAAATCAATTAAATCAGATTAAAATCGCCTGAAAGACAACAGCTTAAAAACCATATTTATCTGCTTTTTCGAAATATTTATTTTAACTTTTCCAGATAGCTTTCTATCGTCTTTTCAACAAATTCCATCTCTTCCTTCTACAAAAAAATAACAGTAAAGCAACATATGGTTAAATTAAAACTTCTGCTTTAAAATTTGTTTCTATTTCAGTTGCTCATAGACATTTTAATTAATAAAAAAAAGGGGAGGCCAATGCCTCCCCTTTTAACTCTTGGTTCACTAACTATTTTTTCATTATCATCAAGAAATCATCTACCTCTTTTTTGTTATCAGCAACTGCCATGGCAATCTTTTCTGCAGTTACTGGCATTGTCTTTACTCTAATACCAATCGCATCTTCAACCGCATTTGCAATGATAGGTGCTGCTGGAATCATTGTATGTTCGGCAATACCTCGTGCACCAAATGGCCCATCTGGCTGAGGTACCTCAACAATTATCGGTACAATTTCATCAGGAATATCTAAAAATGTAGGGATTTTATAATCCGTAAAATTTGGATTGAGTATTTTACCATTTTCATCAAATCTCATATCCTCATACAATACAGTTGCTAATCCTTGCAAAAGACCTCCAATGATTTGATGCTCAACATTCCGTGGATTAATTGCTTTTCCGGCATCAACTGCCTCAACAGCCTTAAGAACCCTTATTTTGCCAGTCTGTTTATCTACTTCAATTTTTACTGCTCCAGCACCAACGGTGTAATGAACATTTGGATGACCACCCTGGCTTGTCTCGGGGTTCTGCTTTGCAGATGTGTATTCTGGCATAAATGAGCCACTTCCAACTATTGCCCCGCCTCTATACGTTCCGTCTTTAGTCTCAATCCCGTTTATTACGAAGTCCCTAAGTGGCAATTCAAAACTAGAATGCAATTTGCATTTAACCTTTTCATCTTCAAGATAAAGAGAATCTTTATCATAATGATATGCTGCATGTACAACCTCAAACATCTTATCCCTCATTTCAAGTGAAGCCCTCTTAACTGCATTACCACTAGCCCATGTTACGTGGGATGCAACGGTTTGCCAATGATAGGGATTTCTATCCGTATCTGGAAGCTCAACTCTTATCTTTTCAATTGGAACGGTAAGAATCTCTGCAGCAACTTGAGCCATAACCGTAAGATATCCCTGTCCTAATTCCATACCAGAAACAAGAATATTCAAACTTCCATCTTCATTGAATTTTATAAAAGCAGAAGTTGTAACGTTTGGTGGCATTGCAGGTGCTTTCCAAAAAATAGATAGACCTTTCCCAATTGCTTTGTTTGGATCTTTTGATTCTTCTTTTTTACCCCATTCAATTTCATCAGCAACTTTATCAATTGCTTCAAGAAGTCCATTAGGATTCATTGGGGCACCATAAGCAACAGAATCTCCCTCCTTTATTCCATTTTTTCTTCTGAACTCTGCTTGATCCATACCTATAGCATTTGCAATTCTTGTCATATGCGACTCAACCGAAAATGACATCTCCGAATATCCAAAACCTCTGTAAGGACCTGCTGCAGGAAGATTCGTATAAATACAGTATGAATCAATTGTCACATTTGGTATTCTATAAGGGCCTGTTGCTGACAAACCTGATGCATTCACAACATTTGCCCCGTACTCAGCATACGGGCCAGCATCCCAGTAGTTTGCCATCTCAAATGCAGTTATTGTTCCATCCTTCTTTACTCCAACTTTTATATTTGTAACAACCTGTTGCCTCATATACGTATTATAAAACTCCTGGTCTCTTCTCCACATAACCTTAACAGGGTGCCCTTTTACGGTCGTTGCCAGAGCAGCAGCGACAATCTCCATTGTTACCCCAGCTTTCCCACCAAAGCCACCACCAACATACGGAGCTATTACTCTAATATCCTTGTGTGAAAAACCAAGAGGAGCAAGTGCATCAGCAAAAAGGTTTCTCTGCGTATAAGGGGATTGAGTACTTGCCCAAATAGTTAACCTCCCTGAATAATCAAGAAGCCCAACTGCTATATGTGTCTCAAGGCAACAATGAGCATATCTTGGAACTCTGTAAGTATCTTTAAGAATAAAATCTGCATCTTTAAATCCTTTATCGGCATTTCCTTTCCTAAGTTTTAAACGATGGGTAATATTTGTGCCGCCTTTTGGAAAAAACCATGGCACATGAGGGTAATTTCCAAGGTCTGGATGAATAATAACAGCATCTTCCTTCAATGCTTCAATCGGATCAAAAACTGGTTGAAGAGGTTCGTATTCGACCTTAACTAATTTTGCAGCTTTTTGTGCAGTCCTTGGATCTCTTGCAATAACTGCTGCAACCTGCTCTCCAACAAATCTCACCCTATCCTGAGCAAATATGTATCGATCTTTCATGTATAGGCCAAACTTGTAAGGAAAGTCTTTTCCTGTAACAACTTTCACAACGCCTTCCATTTTTTCTGCTTTACTTGTATCAATACTCTTTATCAGTGCATGCGAATGAGGGCTTTCAATTATTTCAGCATAAAGAAGATTTGGTCCAAAGTCAATATCATCAACATATTTTGCAGCTCCAGTTACTTTTTCCTTTTCATCTAATCTTTTTACTGATTTCCCAATAAATTTAAATTCTTCCATTTCTCCTCTCCTTTTATTTTTTATCAACATCTCTTTTTTCTACATCAAGTACTGCCTTGATTATAGGAGTATAGCCAGTACATCTACATAGATTCCCTGATAGCCCTTCTTTTACTTCTTCCTCTGTTGGGTTTGGGTTTTTTTCCAAAAGCTCTGTCGCCGACATTATCATTCCCGGGGCACAAAATCCACACTGAAATGAACCGTGGTCAATAAAAGACTCTTGAAGGGAAGTAAGTTTGTCCTTTGATAATCCTTCAACTGTTAAAATTTCTTGACCATCAGCCTCAATTGCAAGTATTATACAAGACCTAACGCCTTTACCATTCAATAGAACCGTACAGGCACCACAATCTCCTCTTCCACATGCATATTTTATGCTATGCATTCCAAGTTTTTCTCTTAAGACATCAACAAGTAAATTATTTGGTTCTACATAAGTACTTCTTTTCTCACCATTTAAAATAAACGAAATTTTTTTCATCTCTTCCTCCTAAATTAATCTTTCTCCATAAGCTGGACCATTGCCATTAATTCTTTCAACAGCGGCCTTAATTCCTCTTTCAAGCATAATTTTTGCCACATGCACTCTATACTCCTTTGTAGCTCGCACATCTGTGATTGGAGAAATTTCTTCGGATACCAATTTTTTCGCCTCTTCAATTAATGAATCCGTTAGTGGTTTCCCATTCAAAAATGCTTCTATTTTCTTTGCTCTACTTGGTACCGGTCCAACCGCACAGAATGCTAAACGATATTCGTTCCCTTCTAATGCAAGTATGCCTAAACCAACCTGAGCAAGGTCTTCTCCTTTGTATCTACCAAGTTTTATATAGCTTCCTCCGTGTTTTTTCGCAGGAAGAGAAAAAACAATTTCACGAACGAATTCTTCCTCTTTGAGAGCAGTTCTTCTTGGCCCAAGGAACCAGTTAAGTGCCGGGATAACCCTTTCTCCCTCTGCGCCTCGCACGATAATATCTGCTTCGTATATAAGAAGGGCAGGGCCACTATCAAGTGATGGCACTCCTGAACAAATATTCCCTGCTAAAGTTGCCCTGTTACGTACTCCGACAGAAGCAACTGTCTTTGAGGATTCCCAGAGCAAAGGAAATTGTTCCTTTACAATATCTGAATCAATCAGGTCAGTAAAGGTTACAAGTGCTCCAATATGGAGCTTACCTTCTCTGAATTCAAGTTTTTTTAATTCTTCAATGCCTTTAATGTCAATAACCGCTGCAGGAGATTCAAGTTCATCCTTAATTCTAACAACCAGATCCGTACCGCCTGCAAGAAGGCGAGCCTTGCCTTTATATTCGCTAAGAAGTTTAATAATGTCTTCAATTCTTTCTGGTTTAAAATACTCAAATTCTTGTACTATTGCCATAGTTTCCTCCTCTAAAATAAAAAGGAAAGAGTGAAATTTTCACTCTTTCCTTCAAAATTAAAATTATTTTGCTTTCCAGGCTACAAACCTACCCCACATTGATTCTGCTTCCATGACTCTTGCAAGGAAACATCCGATGTAATATCTTCCACTTGGAAGATTTGCAATATCACTCGCAAGATTCTCTGCATGCACAATATGTTTCGGAAAGAGTTTTATATGCATAACTTGATAAAATTTCTCAATTGGGTACATCTCGTCCCAGTCTTTGCCAAACTGCTCTTTAAGTTTTCTATTTGCTTCTTGAAATGTTTTCGGGTGCCATATTCTCATGATTGTATTCATCGGGTGATCTGCACTAACAGCATCAACTCCTATCCATTTTATCTTCATATCAATAGCCCATTGCGCAAAATCAGGTGAAGGACCTGGATGTCGAACCATATACCTAAATTCGTTAGAATCTGGACTATTCCAACCATATTTATTCCAACCGGTTTTTATAATAAGGATGTCTCCTTCGTGGATATCTACAACTTTCTTTATCATTTCCGGGGTATAAACACTCACATCGCTTACCATATCTGAAATATCAGCTACAACACCAGGGCCAATCCATTTTTCAAGTGGAACCTGCCCAATTGTTTTACCTGCAGGGTAAAAATGTTTCTCCCCATCCATATGTGTACCAAGATGGATACTTGCATTACATATTGAAGCATTTCTACCAAGACCAAACTGCTGTTGACCAACTCTTTTAAAGAATTTCACAGTGAGCGGTTCATAGTTTAACCACTGCGGTGTTCTTACACTGAATGGTACTGTAAGGTCATACTGTTCCATTGATTCCATGATTTGAATAAACTCTTCATTATTCATGCCATCTGGTGCTTCATATGCAGCCAATCTTGTCCATGCTGCTTCTGTTTCCATAAACGGTATAACTCCATTAAAGAACCATACTCTCTTATTTAGAACTTTTTCTATATCTCCTCCAACACTTTCTACAAAAACTAAATGAGACTTTGGAACTTTTATATGCATCAGTTTATAGTATTCTTCAGGGGGGAACATTTCATCCCATTCTTTTCCATAATCCTCTCTCAATTTTTCTTTTGCCTTTGTAAAATCTCTCTCATGCCAGTATTTTATTGGAGTATTCATTGGATGCTCAATACAACCAGCATCTGTTCCAACCCATTTTAGTTTCATCTTCATTGCCCATTCAAAGAACTCCATATTTGCCCCGGGATGACGCACTAAAAAATCAAATTCGCTTGCATCAGGTTTATCCCAAGAGTACTTATTATAACCAGTATAAATAATAAGAATATCCCCTTCTTTTACATTTGCTCTTTCAGTAATCATTTCCGGAGTAATAATACCATAATCACTTACCGCATCCGAAATATCAACAACGACCCCTTGTCCTGAAAGTTCTTTAAGTGGAATGTCACTAATTGCTCTTCCACCAGAATGATACGCTGTTTCACCAACAAGATGAGTTCCAACAGAGTTACTCCAATTTAAGATCTGCCCATTTGCTCCCTGGCCACCGCCATAAGCTCCCGTAACTCTTTTAAAGAAATGCACCTCAAAAGATTTGTCATGAGGCCAGGGTGGTGTAAAGATACTAACAGGATGTGACAGGTCATAAACCTTGGCATTTTTCATTAATTCAAGAAACTTTTCACTTTCCATACTTACCTCCCTTTAATTTTTATTATTAAGACGCGTATTTCTTTGCAAATGCAACAACAGCATCCTTAAATACTTTCATTGGAGCATCAACAAGTCCTGCACCAACCTGCCCAACTCCGGCATCTTTGTGAGCAACACCAGTATCAAGGAATGGAACAATATTTTTCTCAACAACTTTTCTGATGTCTATCCCTGTTGGAGTTCCTCTACCATCGAAATTAGGAATTTGATAAATATTGTTTTCACCAATTGTAATTTCATACATTTCAAGGTTTTTAGAAGTTCCAAGCGCAACATTTCCTCCTACAAATTGAATTATTGCCGGTGCTGCAGCGATTGCAAAGCCACCAAGACCTGCAGTTTCCATTATTGAGCTATCACCTATATCTCTTCCAACATCTTCTTTTTTAAATCCAGGAAAAAGAAGAACATCCGGAACAGGGGATTCTGCAACAAACCATTCATCACCAAGTCCAGAAACTTGGATACCCCAGTCAGTTCCATTTCTTGACATAGCAGTTACCATAGTGCTTCCTTCAATATTTTTTGCAGGGTCAAGAGAGGCCTTGCAACTTGCCATAATAAATGGAAGGAAAGTATGAATGTTTGCCTGCATAAAGTTAATTACATCAATTGTGCTTTTTGTATCTTCCATAGTTTGTAGAAGATAAGGCGTTATTTTTGCAAATAATAAATACGACGCAGCTCTACTTCTATTATGAAGTTCGTCCCCCATTGTAAGTGCTTCTGCTATTATGGGCTTAAGCTCCATTTTCCCTGCCTTATTGATTGCTTTACTTAAAACTGGAAGCATAACATTTTCCATCCACTTCAACCTTTCAATAACATCCGGAGAATATGCACCCATCCTCAGAACCTTTCCAATTCCTTCATTAAGGGTGTTAAAAGCCACATTGCCAAATGTTTCATTTTTAACAACAGCAACAGGCATTGATGCAGAAACAATTCCAGCCATTGGTCCTACAGTGTCATGATGGTGACAGGGATCGAATTCAATTTCACCAGATGCGGCAAGTGTTGCTGCCTCTTCTGGAGTTTTAGCAAGCCCTTCGTACACCAAAACCCCCATAACTGCCCCCTTTTGAGGGCCACTCATTCTATCCCAGGTTACAGGCGGACCTGCGTGAAGAATAAGATTTTTCTTCATTCCAGGGATTACATCAATTGCTTTCTCAACACCAATCCAAACCGGTCTTGCATCAAGAAGCCTTTTAAAAGCTTCTTGGTTAGCTTTTTCAATGTCTACCATAATGCCTCCTTATAAAAATTTTTATTGTATTTTAAATTGTCCTGGTTTTAAGAAATATTTGAGAATTTATTTACTACCGGGACATCCTTCTTGCTCTCTTAAAATTTTAACAAAATTTTTATTCCCAGTCAAATCAAAGCAAAATAACAAAAAATTACCTCAGCCGAGAAAATATTTTAGAATAATGAACAACTATGCTATATATTCTTCTTTAATCGGAATTTTCTTGTTTTCATTTTCGAAGTAATGTTTTATTGCATCAACCCATTGCTTTGGACGCGGAAGCTCAAAAGCTGCTCTATCAGGTTTACCGTCCTTATTAATATAATGAAATGCAATGC
>JAYELD010000060.1 GCA_034717215.1 Caldisericota bacterium | reverse complement strand
TGGCAAGAGTATGAAAAGATGCGGTTTTCGCTTTGTTGACATGCTTGTTTCTATTCGTAGGGGGGTGTATAGGGGCATCTGGAGGAAGCAGCTAAAGCCCCGCTTTCACCAACATATATTATTCCTATTCCTATATGCAAAATCTCAATTGCCGAAAATTTTTTCGCCAAATTTTTTCGCCAAAAATTATTCGCAAATCTTTTATTTTTTGGTTGGGGTTATTTCATTATAAAGCACCTGGGACAGAGCTTTGAGGCTGTGAAACTTGCGACAACTATGAGATTTGCAATTTTGCAGGCGTTGTTTATTCCATTGGCTTGCTATTTTGTAAAATTCATTAAATTGCATATCTTTAACATTTAGCTTGCTATCTTTAATGTATTTTAATATTTCCTTTTTCATCCTATGTTTAAACATTACACAAGCAGGTTTCCCACAAGTGGTTTGGTTTGATTTTTGCTTTGGATATTTTCTACCACAAACAGGACATCTTTTAGGTGAATACTTCACTAAATAATCATTATAGAATTTGTTAATTTCCTTCCTTACCTCCACTAATTGCTTATTTGGTTGGAGAGAAAAATCTGTTTTTATTATTCCTTTATCAATAAGATGCTTTTTTAAACTTGAGCAAAATGATGATTGCTTAATGATTTCCTGAACTTTTTCTATTTTATTCTTACGCAAATCTTCAAAAGCAGATGAAAGAGGTTGGCTAAGATTGGATAAAGGAGCGGATGAGGAGATTTCCGATTTATCTTCTTTCTTTTTAACAAAATTGTATTTGTAATAGTAAGACAAAAAGAGATGGAGTATTTCTTTTATAGTTTGACAATCCTTTTTTGGCCAAGCAAATACCTGTAGGGAAAGATCCTTATCCTTATACATATAAGTGAAGGAACTAAGCACAACAACTTGTTTTTCTCTCAAATCAAAATACAGCATACCTATTGGTTTGATTATGTTTTTAAAATTATCAAGCAGAAAAGATTTGAGATATTCTTCAGAACCTGGAAAATCCAATGGTGGTTTACCAGTATAATTCCAGCTCATAAAGCAGAATTTATTAGCTAAAAAAATATGGATGTTATTCCAAAAGATTGATAGCTTAAGGTAAGTGTAGCTTTGTATAAATTTTTTTCTTAACTTTTGAGGTATTTCACTTTCAATTTCCACTAACCTTTCCATATCAAGTGTTGTCTCTCTATCCTTTCTTACTTTGAGAATATTTTTTAAAACCTTATTCATATAACACTTCCTTTAAATAATGCGTTATAGTTGTAGAGAACAAAATAACTATAACCTTTACAAGTATAACACAGGGCTTATGATAGGTCAATAGAGAATAAACTTAAAAGGAGGAATAATGAAAGTTATTCAAGTAACTGACGAACAGGCAAGAAAAGAGGCGGGCATCCCCTTTGCAAAAAAAACACTTTACAAGTGGAATAGCACTGGGATGCATCCAGAACTTTTTCTGAAGATTGGCAACAAGTTGTGCATCAACTTAGATTATTGGGATAAGTGGGTTGAAGAGGCAATCCAAAAAACAAACGAACGGGTAAAAAGACTTAAAGAACTTAAGGAGGGCGTAAAATGAAAGAAATAAAAAGGGTGGAGGTACCGGGAAATACCTCCACCGCAACCAACCAATTAAATCCTACACCGCAATCAGAAGAAAGTCAAACAAAATTTAAAACTCCAAAGGGTATTGTTGCAGAAGATTTAAGGAAGTCAGGATTAAACTGGAAAGATGTAGAGCTTTTAGGCTGGAGTATTGTAAAAAATAAACAGGAGCTAAAAGAAATTATTGGCTCTGTCAGGCAGGATTTAATACAAGCTACACAAGCTATTTTAAAAATTCCTTATCCAGATGCTGACTTTGCAAGAGTAAAACTATATCCAGCCATAAAGGATTGTAAATATCTACAACCGAAAGGAGTTTCACCCAAGCCATATATCCTTGCAGAGATAGCAGAGCTGAAAAACAAAGCACACAAACCTATTATCTTTACAGAAGGCGAAAAAAAGACACTGTGCTTGTTTAAGAATAATTACAATGCAATAGGCTTGCCGGGGGTGTGGGCATTTAAGAACCAGAAGCAAGATGAACCTTTCTTAAAAGAATT
>JAYELD010000059.1 GCA_034717215.1 Caldisericota bacterium | reverse complement strand
AACTGCTCGTGAAACTCCTGAATTTAACATAGTTTTATTAGTTGGTGGTGATACCACTACCTCTGTATCTAGTCTTTCAAAAAAAGTCTTCCATGCAGGGTAATATTGATAGTAAAGTAAAGCTCGGGGGATGCCCACTTTAATCATGGTTGTAAAACTCCTGCTTAATCCTATCAAGCATTCCTGGCTGGTGAATATCAGCCACAGTCATAGCCATTGCCTTGGCTGCATCCATTAAGCCTTCGTGGCCTGCTTCAGAGGCGGCTGCGGAGGCAAATTCCTGTGTATGTATGAACACCTCAGGCGAAGCTATGGCTATCGTGGGATGTATGCTTGGTAACTCTTGACTGACGTTTCCCATATCTGTGCTGCCAAAGCCAAAACGAGGGTCGAAGGCTTCGACATGTCGTCCCAGCGATTCTAGATTTTGCTTGAATAGCCCGGCTAAAGTCGCATTGTTTTTCATCGGAGCATAAGCCCTGTCTCTCCACCTATATTCTAATCTTGCCCCACTGGCTACAGATGCTCCTGTAAAACAGTTTAAAACCTTGTCCTTCAATTCAGCAAGATAATCATCATCTAGAGCACGTATCAAAAACACAGCAGCACTATGGGCAGGCACTATGTTGGGGGCTTCACCACCATCAGTGATTATGCCGTGGATGCGTGCCTCTGCCTTTATGTGCTGGCGCAGCGAATTTATGGAGGTGAAAGCTAATATCATAGCGTCAAGGGCATTTATACCCCTGTGGGGTTGGGCAGCGGCGTGAGCTGGCCGGCCAAAGAATTCCACTTCTAGAGAGCTACAGGCAAGTGTCTGTATGTCTACCATGTTTAGGATATTAGGGTGCACCATCATAGCCACGTCTATTTCTTTAAAGGCTCCCGCTTTCACCATATCTATCTTGCCACCGAAGACTTCTTCTCCGGGAGTGCCCAGAACCACAATTCTGCCTCCTAACTGGTCAATGATAGACTTACTAGCCACAGCAGCCCCGACTGCCGAAGTAGCTATTATATTATGCCCACAGGCATGTCCTATTTTGGGTAAGGCATCATATTCAGCAAGCAAGGCAATTCTCGGGTTCCCCTGGCCATATGTGGCTCGAAAGGCTGTAGCCAAGCCAGCAATGCCTTGTTCTACATGAAATCCACTATCTTCAAGATAGCCAGTAAGCCAAGCCGACGCCTTTTTCTCCTCGAAGCCCAACTCAGGGTTATCATGGATATTCAGGCTCAACTGGATAAGCTGCTGCCTTTGTAATTCGACGCTATCCTTTATCTTTAGCTTCAGGTTTTCTATCTCCAAGGTTGTTTCGCACTCCCTTCTGTCATTTTGCCCCTTTCGCTTTTTGTCATTGCGAGCGAAGTTGGATTCTTCGCTCAGGTGACAAAATAATCGTTTTCTATTTCCAATACTTGAACCTCTTATGATATAGTTTATTATACTTTGTGACTTATCTAAATTTCTAGGCCATGACCGATGGAAAAAGAACCTCTGAGGGCTTTGATAAATGTAGCTCAGTTACTGAAAGAGCCTGTTGGCTCTAGCCAAAGCTATGATATAAGTGGGATGATTAATGAAGAAGTTGAAGGTTTTGTTGAAGGAAAGGCAAAGTTGATTCATATCAGTCAGGGAGTTTTAGTCCAGTGTAAATTAACTGCTGAGGTAAAACTCATATGTAGCCGCTGTCTTGATGCATTCTTATTCCCTATAAGTTTCACTGCTGAAGAAGAATTTCTTCCGATATCTGATGTGTCTGGTGATTTAGCACTCTCTTCGCCGGAACAATCGGAAGAGTTCACTATTGACAATAAAAATATACTTGACCTGAGCGAGTTAATACGGCAATATACTTTGCTAAATTTGCCCATGAAACCACTATGTCGACCCGACTGCCCAGGAATAAACTAACCCCAAAAAGTCTTGCGACTTTTTGGGGACCCTGTATGAACTTGATTTTGAATTGACGGGGTGAAATAAAGGAGGCGAATTCACATGGCACTACCTAAGAAAAAAACTGCTAAAGCGCGCCAGGGGAAAAGGCGCAGCCACCTTAAACTAACTCTGCCTGCCATGGACGTGTGCCCACATTGCCACAGTCCTAAGTTAGCTCACCATGTTTGCCCT
>JAYELD010000058.1 GCA_034717215.1 Caldisericota bacterium | reverse complement strand
ACTGGGACTGAACTTACCGGTGATCAAGTTATTGATCTGAGTACGCTCGGATGGCACATGATCGGTGTTCCCTACGATACAGCTTGGGGCAACGTTACTGGCGCCGCGGTCAAGTTCACCCACAATGGTGTGGACAAGTGGCTACCGGATGCGGTTGATGCAGGTTGGATCTACGGAACGGTCCTCAACTGGGACGCTACGGCCGACGAGTGGATCCGAACAACCGTGGCGGAAGGCACAACGTTAGTACCGTGCCTCGGGTACTGGATTAGGACACGCGTAAGCGACCTAACCATGACGTTCACAGAACAGGCGTGGGATCCGGGTAATCCTCCAAGCTTCAGTACACAATCACTGAAGTCCGAGGATCCGGGCAATCCTCCGATGCCGGGACACGTGACTCCGCTCACCTTTGATCCGAGCAAGCTGGTGTTTGGGAACTATCCGAACCCAGTGACCGACGTACACACCACCCACTTTACAGTAATGGGAGAGATGGCGGCGTTCGTCGACGCGATCAAGGTCCAGATCTTCGACCTCTCCGGCCAAAAGGTCTACGAGGAGGAGATGGCTGGAACGAGCCTCGACTGGCACACCGACAACGACTACGGCGAGTACCTCGCCAATGGTGTATACCTGTACAAGCTATACGCCAAGGTCGAAGGCAAGTGGGCCGTAAGTGAGGTCAAAACGATCGCGATCCTGCGATAGCGACCGATATAGCTTAGATAATCATCCGGCCCCAGGGAGAAATCCCTGGGGCCTTTTTTGTTGTTTGAGGTTCCTCGCTATTTGGTGTGGGTAACCAGCTCAGCGATGCTGCCGTGCAGACACGCTCGGCTACGGAGTAGCTGCTTAAATCGACTCGAACGTTAGAATGACTGACCCACTCCTGCCTGCAGCAGGCAAGCGGAACAGCACGGCATCCTCAAAACCATACTCGCGCAGAGACGCAGAGGAAAGACAAGAATTAATAAGTGTTTAAAGGCTTTAAGAAGCTGTTCTCAGCGCCTCGGCGCCTCTGCGGGATAAAAGCATTGTAAATTTAATCATTTATCCTTTCATTTGACCTTCTATCTCAGCGAGAGAAAAGCTGTTGGTCTTTCAACCAAGGGGCAGTCTCTCTCCGCGTTAGAATTCTCCCGCAGAGGCGCAGGCCTGTCTGCTGGTGTCCGGCAGACAGGGCGCAGGGGAAAGCAGTAATATTGTTAGAAGCACAGAAGTTAAAATCTTTCTCTGCGATCTCTGCCCTGCCTGTGAATGTCTGTATGCAGGCAGGCCTTGAGTGAGTGTAACGAGCGGGCGTGAGGAAAAGCTTGTGCCTCTCGCAGAGACGCCAAGAACGCCAAGAAAAGCGTAAATGGGTGCCACGCGATCAGCTTTAAGCCCTCTCCACCCACTACTTACTACCCACCATTTACCACTCACCACTCACCATTCACCACCAGCAAAAGTTGACAGCTCTACCGGCAGTCGCTATAACTATCCAGTGGAGGAACCCATGAACGCAGATCGTGACGCACCAGCGACCAAAGAAGGCCTAGATCAGGTTGAGCGCAAGCTTACGGCACGGATTGATGGTGTAGAGCAGAGCCTCACGGTAAAGATCGACGCGAACGGCAAGAAGATCGATGCCAACGCTGCCAAGATCGACGCGAACGGCAAGAAGATCGACGCCAACGCTGCCAAGATCGACGCGAACGCTGCCAAGATCGACGCGAACGGCAAGAAGATCGACGCGAACGGCAAGAAGATCGACGCGAACAGTGCGACGCTTAGCAGAGTTTCTCACCAGGTTGTCGAGAACAGTGAGCAGATAGGTCGATTAGTCATCATGGCAGAGGAGTCCAGGGAATCCTTGAATCAGATTCTCGGAGCTCTGGACGGGTTTGCGTCGGGTTTTGCACAGTTGGATCAGGAGAAGGTGGCGACGAATGCGCGGTTCGACCGGGTAGAAAAGGACGTGCAACAACTGAAAGCAAGGTAGAAAGAATGAAGGTAAGCAGACACAGGAGCTGCCTTCCGTTACACTTCACAGGCCAAGCAAACTGCGCATGCTACGAAGGCGAAGACGTTGCTTGCGTAGCGTTGTAGCCCTGTCCGCATCCCAGACAGGCAGCCTCTCTCCGACGTCGCGCTTGTGGT
>JAYELD010000057.1 GCA_034717215.1 Caldisericota bacterium | reverse complement strand
ACAACCACCTTAATCTATTAGCTACAGATATTAATGCATTCAACTCAAAACTAATCGATTATCTCATCTGGTATAATACTAAGAGAGTTCATAAAGGTCTTAATAATTTGTCGCCTATAGATTTTCTTAAAACATTATCCGGAGTCTCAAATGTATGTAACTCATACAATTATTTGACACCCTAAAAATATACATTATAATTAAACTAGGAAAACTGTAAAAAGACGAGAATAGGGCAAGGAAATAAAAAAGGAGGAAGTAATGAAGGAAAAAAAATCACCCAATTTGTTACTACTGCAAACTTCATATGGCTTGACCCCGTTATACACCACTAATTGGCTAAAGCAAAAAACAAGGAAAAGTAGAACTTTGTGGAAAGGTTAATAATCGTCTCGAATAGGTTGCCAGTTACGGTTATAAAAAGAAAAAACGGTTTGAGTTTCAACCATAGTGTTGGTGGGTTGGCTACAGGACTAGGCTCCTTTCACAATTCTCATAACAGTATTTGGGTTGGATGGCCTGGAGTTCCCTGCGAAAAGCTTAATAAGAAAAATAGAAAATCTATTGAAACAAAGTTAATTAGTGAGTTCTCCTGCTATCCTGTTTTCTTGACTCAAACAAATGTTGATTTATATTACAATGGTTTTTGTAATAAAACCGTTTGGCCACTTTTCCACTATTTTATACAACATGCAATCTTTAATAAAAAATTATGGGAAGCTTACAAACAAGTGAACAAGATTTTTAGTGAAAAAATCTTGGAAAATGCAAATCCTGATGATATTATCTGGATACACGACTATCATCTGTTACTTCTTCCAAAACTTTTAAGGGAGAAATTGCCAAACGCTAAGATAGGTTTTTTCCTTCATATTCCATTTCCCTCCTATGAAATCTTTCGTCTTTTTCCTTGGCGAAGGGAAATCTTGGATGGGCTTTTAGGAGCCGATCTCATTGGTTTCCACACTTATAGCTATGTTAAACATTTTCTTGAAACCGTTCGACGAATACTTGATTATGAACATGCTTATGGAGAGATAACACTTAGCAATAGGGTTGTAAGGGTGGATGCCTTCCCGATGGGAATCGACTATGAGAAATTTGCAGATGCAGCATCCGATGTCAAAGTGCAAAGAAAAATTAATAGAATTCGTAAAAAAGTAGGAGACCGTAAAGTAATACTTTCAGTCGATAGGCTAGATTACACGAAAGGCATACCAGAGCGTTTGGAAACATTTGATTTCTTTTTAGATAGATACCCAGAGTTTAAGGAGAAAATAACGTATATCATCATTACAGTTCCTTCACGTACAAAAGTAGAACATTATAGGTTATTGAAAAAACAGGTAGATGAATTAGTAGGCAAAATTAATGGAAAATATGGAACTTTTGGATGGATACCAATATGGTATATCTATCGCTCCTTACCATTTTACACGTTGGCTGCCCTCTACAGTATAGCTGATATAGCCCTTGTTACTCCCCTCAGAGACGGAATGAACTTGGTATCTAAAGAATTCATTGCCTCCAAGGTTGATTCCAAGGGTGTTTTAATTCTCAGTGAAATGACAGGAGCTGCGGAAGAGCTGGGAGAAGCAATTATAGTAAATCCAAACAATAGAGAAGAGATTGCAGAAGCTCTAGAAGAAGCCCTTTTGATGCCTGATGAAGAACAAATAGAGCGAACTAAAATTATGCAGAAAAGATTGATGCGGTATAATGCAAAACGATGGGCAAGCGATTTTATTGATAGCTTGCTTGATATCAAAAAACTTCAGCAGGGTCAGGGTACGAGAAGGTTTTCACATGAATTGGAGCTCAAATTATTAGATGACTATTCTAAAAGTGATAATCGATTGATTTTGTTAGATTATGATGGGACCCTTGTTCATTTCGTGAAAAAGCCTAAAAAAGCAAAACCTGATAAGGAACTTCTAAAGATGCTGAAATCTTTAGCAAGTAACACAAAAAATGAGATTGCAGTTATAAGTGGCCGAAATAAAGAAACATTAGATAAATGGTTCAGCTCTTTAGACATAGGATTGGTTGCAGAACATGGTGCGTGGATTAAAGAAAGAAGAAAGGACTGGAAAAAAATAGAACCATTGGAAGATGATTGGAAAAAGGAAATATGGCCAATACTTGAACTATATGTAGATAGAACCCCGAACTCTTTTATAGAAGAAAAAAGTTTTTCTCTTGT
>JAYELD010000056.1 GCA_034717215.1 Caldisericota bacterium | reverse complement strand
GATTCGCTTTGCACCCTCAATTCCACTGACGGTCAGTTTCAATTCATTCAAAACCTTATTTATCTCCTCATCGCCAACATCGAGTTCCTTATTTATTCGCTGTATTGCCCTGATAAGGTTCGGTATCAGAAGAGGTTCTTCAAAACCTTCGCGCTCAAGCTCATCTGCAGGGATAAATTTCCAGCCTTTAGCCTGCAATTGCTTGATTATATAATCTTCAACTATTGATTTTTCAGTGAATTTCATACTTTCACCCTTTTTCTTCCTGTCAACAAATCGTTCATCAACCCCTTTTTTATCCTTTCAAATTTCTGCTTTTTTGCTTTTAATACTTCCAGCCGTTTATCCACAGTATCAAGAATTTCCGCAATCTTTTGCTGTTCGGGAAGCGAAGGGAGAGGAATTAAGTAATTCTCAATCTCGCTTCTTCTTATAGCTTTAAATGTAGAACCAGTGGAAAGAGATTTAAAAACCCTCTTCTTGAATATTAAATAGTAAAACAGATATAAATAATAAAGTCTGTTATTTTTAGGTCGAATTGCTGTTAAACCTCGCCCAATGCAGCTTTTTAGTGAAGCGATATTTACATCTCCGACTGGTGCTCTCACCGAAAGTAGTACATCATTTTTCTCCGCAATTTTTATGGGTCGAGAGCAATACAATAATGGCGTAGGGTGAATTTCTCCAAATTCGGCTTTACCCTGTAAAAATGGTAAGCCCTCGCCTTTTTTATTATATGTTGAAGATGGAGGAGATTGTCCTATAATTAAATTAGACACATCTTTATCTCCCAATTTCACTACTTCCCATTCTTTCGGTATCCTCCCAATCTCACTCTCCTTAAATTCTTTATGCCCGATTCCTTTGGTCAGAAGTTCCTGCATCAATCCTTTTTTAAGCCTATCAGCCTTTTCTATTGCTTGCTCAACCTTTTCAATTGCCTTATCCACCGTCCCCAAAATCTCCGCAATCTTTTTCTGCTCGGGGAGAGGGGGGAGAGGTAATGGGAATTCCTCAAAAAGTGATTTTTTAATTATTGGGCTTGTAGTTATTCCAGCCCATCTTCTAAGATCATTTTTCTTAAACGCCATTATGTAATAAATATAATAAGGGTTTGTTTTCTCATTGCATACTATAGTGTTGATTTGCTGGTTTGTTATACATTCTTTTGCCGCCATAGATACTTCACCAACAGAAGCGATGCAAGTTACCATAACGGAATCTTTAGGAATTAGTCGTGCTGCCTTAGCTCCTTTCAGGGTAACGCTTCTTTCTGTTTCGTATACATATTTACTGTCAGAGAAATCCGTGGGAGTAACAAAAGGATAACCTTCTCCCCAATATTCTGTAATCTTTGTTGAAGGTGTGGTTCCTGTAATAACTTCGCCCACATCTCTAACTTTCACAACTGCCCATTCCTTCGGAATTCTGCCGATTCCAGGTTGTTTAAATTCTTTTTTCATTCTTCATCCTCTCAGTAGAATCCAATTTTTCGACACAGTTTGGCACAGCTCTTATGTAAACTTAGACGTTGTCCCGAAGTGTTGTGATGAAAATTGTTAAATTATATGATGAGTGTAAAAGTTCTTAGTTCTAAACTTGTACGGGAGTATATTGTCTTTATTCTTCATTTCTTTTGTTTGCCCAAAAGAAACGAAGCTTCGAAGAATGCTGTGCAAAAGAAAAAGGCACCCCGTATGTTTTTCTTAACGGCAGATTGACTGCGATTTATGGCTAATTTCTATAAACTCGCTTCGCTCAGACATATAGAAATCTTAACGCCAAAACCTTGCGATCTGCCTAAAAAACATAATGGGGAATCCAATGAACAAAAAGTTGGACTTCGGTGAGCTCAGCCGAACCGAAAGCCTGTATCAATTGATTCATTCTATTTCTATCACAACACTTTGGGACATTCCCTAAACTTATACCTCCTACCTTGATTTGTCACATTTATGTCACATTCATGACACATTTTACTCTCCATTTTTTACAAGGCAGTGTTTCATTTCATTCTCCCTTCCTCGCCGTAACATATTTCTGGAATCTGCTTTTTGGTTTATCTGGAATTGTTCTCTGAAGTTGCCCATTCCTGAGGAGAGGATCAAGAATCTTCTCCCTAAAATGCTTTCTGTCTTTTAACTTAAGAAAATCCATAATTTCCTGTCTGGTTCTTGGAGTTTCGCAGAAATCCAGAGTCAATGCCACCC
>JAYELD010000055.1 GCA_034717215.1 Caldisericota bacterium | reverse complement strand
AGAAAGGAGGTGATTAAAAAATGAACAGAAATACAGAACCTGATAGAAGCTTCACGCAGATACCGAATAAAGTAATAACGGAGATACTCATCAAAGGGCTTTTGAGCCAGACAGAAATGAGGATTGCCTTTTACATTATCCGCTGGAGCTGGGGATTCCATAGAGATTGGACGAACAAAACCACTGTGAAAAAGATTGCAGAAGATACTGGCATATCAAGACCGCTATGTTCTACCACAATAAACCGGATGATCAGAGAAAATAAACTTTTAAGAAATGCAGGCAGGTTCAAATTTTATGACGAACATCAATACTGGAAAAAAGTATCAACAAATCCTAACAACAAGCATACACAAAGCTTAACAAAAAGTGTTAACAAAAAAGAACAGTCAGTGTTAACAAATCAAAGCACGGCACAGCCAGATAGCAACGGCAAAATCATCACTCTTGAGAGCCCTAAAGAAAGTATTAAAGAAAGGATAAATAAAGAAGAAAGAAATATTAAAGAAGGAAAAATTGCTTTTAACAAGCAAATCTTTAAATTCAAAAATATTTCCGAAGAAAAACTTGAAAAATGGAAGGAAGCGTTTCCATCTGTAAATGTTAGTGTTGAATTGAAAAAGATGGAAGCATGGCTCATAGCAAATCCTTACAGGCACAAAAAGAATTATGAAAGATTTATCGTTAACTGGCTCGGAAGAGCGAAAGGAGAAAAAACAAATGGAAGATACATCCCAATTAGTGAGCCTGCCTGCCGTGCCAACAGTGCAGGTAAAGAAGGGGACACAAACAGCGGAGGCGCAGAAGGAACAACAAGATCGTATGCAGCTGGCGAGTGGTGAGTTTGAAAGAGAATTAAATACAATACTAAAAAATACATTCGGCTCAAGGTATCTCAAATACTATAAAGAGAAAGAAGTTGCAAAAAGAGAAGAGCTAGACAGGCACTTAAATATCTTATTCAGAGAGAATAAAGGCTTTATCCTTTCCGGGGGTGTCGGTGTTGGAAAGACAATGGCCCTGATCTATATCTACACAAGAATTATAAAATACCTTTCAAAAGAAGCAAGGGAAAAACAGGACGCATATCTTTACCAGCTCAACAGATACTCAGGTGAAATACAGTTCTTTTTTGCACCAGAGTTATTTAGCAAACTCCACACGGGTGGCAAAATAAGGATTTCCCAATATATTCTCATTGATGATCTTGGCAGGGAATACTCGGAACCCTTTGCGCTTGAAAGGTTTGAGTGCCTTATAGAAGATATCTACAGAAACAAAAATGTAAGTTTGGTAATCACCACAAATCTGAATCTTTCACAGTTTAAGAATCGCAACGGATGGCTACGAATAGTTGACAGGTTGAGAGAAATATGCAGCTGGGTTGACATCGAAGGTAAATCAAGGAGGCATGTATGACACTTGAAGAACTCTATTTGAAAGAAAAGGAAAGGATTAAAAAACTATCAAAGCGCTATGCAAAGAAGTTTCGAGTAGAGCAGGAAGACCTCGCACAAGAAGGCGCTCTTGCCGTTTTGGAAACATACGCAAGATACGCTTATAAGCTCTCAGATGACGAACTCCTCAAAGTATCACACAAGATAATAAACAGGAAAATGTACAAGTATGCCCGAAACGAATACAAGTATATATCAAGAACAATCTCAACTGAAGACAATGCAGCAAAAGAACACTGAAAAACTCATAAAAGATGCAATGCCTAAACTGGATAAAGACAATTACAAAATCATCTACGAGTTATTCTTCAATAATACCTCGATTCATCAACTGTCAAAAAAACTCGGCATCTCTCGCTCCGGAGTTCGATACCGCAAAGACAAAGCACTCGAGCAATTAAAAAATATTATTTTAAGGCAGGTTAAGGTAGAAAATTTTTACCAAGATTTCTTTACATAAGAGTAAACCTGGGATTGTAGCAATGTAATGCGGGGGAAGAGGCGCAATGCCTTTTCCCTGTTTTTGTAAAGATGGATTGCAGACCAAGTCCAGAATGACCCGTTTTTTGTCACCCTTGAGCGTTTTTTGCGAAGGGTTTCTTAGTTTGAGGACGAGATTCCGGATCAAGCCCGGAATGTACTGTGTTGTGTCAATACCCTTTAAAGAAAAAGTTTAACTTTTTTCATAAACCTCCTAAACACTGATAAATATTAGCATTGTTGTATATTTTAATGTATTGGATAAGTATTACTCTG
>JAYELD010000054.1 GCA_034717215.1 Caldisericota bacterium | reverse complement strand
TGGGTGAGGTTCTCGGTTTCTTAAGCAAGCCATCTTATGGATTGTATCCTAATATGGTCAATATGGCTGCTGTTGGGTTTTTGATGAGAAGATATGTAGGGAGATTGTACGAGGCAGGAACTGGAAAACCAATAGAGAAAGAAATAATGAGAGATAAAATCTTGAGCCTTTTTAAATATTGGGAAAATAACAAGGATTATTTAGGTAAATTAGAGGTGCGTTTTGGAACAGAAGAAGAAAAAGAACTTGTTGAGTTATTAACGGATTTATTTGATTTAAAAGACGTTGGAAGTTTGAATGATGTTAGGTGGAAAATAAGAGAATGGGTGAAAGAGTCTTCTTGTCCCTTGTGGATTTTTAAACTGAGTGAAAAGTCAAATGATTTGACTAACAAAGCAATAGACAATATGTTTCAACTAATACGATCCATTGATAAAGAGATCACTTATGATGATATAAAATTGTATTTAAACGCAATTAAGGATGTTCATTATGACTTAGGTTTGATTATAAAAAAGGAAGAAGCACAATCGTTATTCGGGGAATGGCTGAAACAAATAGAGCATGTAAATATTTCGGACACGGAGATAAATGAAGTTATAGAGTATACAAAAACTAATATGCAGGAAGAAGTTGCTTCTTGGAGCGAGGATAAAGTTCTGTTAAAAGTCAAAGATTGGTGGATTGAAAAGGAAAGGGAAAAGAAAGAAGAAGAAGAGGAGGAGGAAAAAGAGAAAGAGAATGAAGGGGGTGGTGTAGGTCCATCAGACAATGGTGAAGTTATAAGCCATGAAAGAGTAGAGAAAGTAAAATCCAAAATTGAAAAATTAGACGGAGAAAAAGCTAAGGAGACATTGATTAAGCTGCTAAATGACCATCCAGAGATTGCAAATTATATTGAAAGATATATGGATGAATTAATATGAAATTAAATTCATTAGAAGAACTATATGAGGAAATTGAAAGGGATAAAAAAACCAATGCTCCCTCGGCAAGAAGATATCCTGCAAGGTTTGTGTTTTTGTGCTCGTTTAAATCATTACGAAATCTTGTTTCTTATCTAAAAAACAAAGGCATTAATCTTATGGAACTAACCACTTATTTACCTAAAGAAGATGGATGGTTGACTTCTAATGATATTATAAATGCAGTGAAAAATATAAAACAAGATACCATTTTAGTGCCTCTTTCAGAGATTCTGAGATTTTTTAATAGAGAGGACTTTTTTGTTGTTATTAAAAGCTTATCCGAATTAGAAAATAAAGATAATCTAAGATTGTATATCCCTTTTATCGGACTTTTAGAAAGATTTGAAAAAGATTTCTGGGATAACTTTTACAGAAAGGGAAATTGGGCACCTATTTGGATATTGAATGAACCTATTGAGAAAACTACAATTTATCAAATAAGCTTTAATCTAATGAATATCACAGATAGAAAACTTGTCTCAAACAGTAAAGAATGGCTTGATTTATGGAAAAAAAGCGATACTACAGAGATTGTTTCTTCTTCAGAATCATTGACTTATTTTTATAGAAATTTTTTACCAGATGCCCTGTTTGATTTAAAAACTATATCAAATCAAAAAGAATATTTAGAGATTTTTTTTAATGCTAAAATTTCTGTTGAATTTGAGGATAACGAAAGTAGTTTTTGGAAAAAATTGCTGAAAGAGATAATGTCGTGGGATGTTAAAAATCTAAATTTGGAAAACATATTTTTAAAGCACTTCAATTTGAATTCTTTAGAAAATTTAGAAATTGAAAATTATCTAAGATTGTATATGGATTATAAAGATAACTTTGATAGATGGTTATTAAAGAATTTTTTATTGCACTATGAAAAAGTAAAGAATAGTTATCTCCTTAAAGTGTTCAGTAAACTTAATCATTTTGATGATAAGGCCTTAATTGGTTTGGTTTGGTTTGGGATATTCGAGGGTAACCCTAAAGAAGAATTTTTTGCAGAGAGAAAGAAGCTTTTAGAAATTTTACACGAAGATTTGGAAGAACTGCTTGGTTCAATTGAGAACAAAATAGGGGAAAAATTAGACTCCCTGAACAGGCTTACAACTAAAGGGAAACTTAAATATTTAACTGACATAACCTTTGTCGAGAGGAAATATATAGTAAAAATGCTAAAAGACAGCCCTAATTTTAGTGAAGACTTAAAATTAGTTAAGAGCATATACCCGGAATTATATTACTATCTAAATTGGGAT
>JAYELD010000053.1 GCA_034717215.1 Caldisericota bacterium | reverse complement strand
AACATCAGCATCTTTTGCCGCATCAAAAACATCATGCACTACATTGATTTTGCCTCCGCTTTTTTCTGCTGCCTTGTTTGCAAATGCCATGTATTCTGGATCTACATCATATTTTTCAGGGTATGCTAGCGTCAAATTCATACCGAGAAGCGAGGCTGCTATTGCCATTGTTTGTGGAACTCCTGCAGATTTGACCCTTCCGGAGTATGCCCAGCTCATTACAATTTTTTTGCTTTTCCAGTTTTGACCAAGTTTTTCAATCATTGTCATAATATCTGCCATAATTTGGAAAGGATGTTCTTTATCATCAAGTGCATTGAAAAGAGGGATATTTGCATTAGCCGACATGTGTTTTAAAATCTCTCTTGCCTGTCCATATTTTTCAAGGCCGTACATGCGAATCATAATGCCATCAACATAACGATCGAGAACTCTTGCGGTGTCAATCCAGGTTTCGTGATGTGCAATTTGCATAACTTCAGGAGTATGGAACTGTGCATGTCCTCCAAGCTGTGTCATTGCCGCTTCAAAAGAAGTTCTTGTTCTTGTTGAAGGGTTAGCAAAAATCATTGCAAGCGTTTTGTTCTTAAGTAGATTATCTTGTGGTTCTCCCAACGCTACTTTTCTTTTGAGATTAAAAGCTACATCAAAAATTGTTTCAAGTTCTTCTTTGCTAAAATCCATCAAGCTGATAAAATCTCTGTCTTTAAGTGCTTTTGTTAACATTTTTACTCTACCTCCTTATAGAATGTGATATTTTATATAATCAAATTCTCTTGGGTTAAGTTGCCGAAGAGTAGTGAATAGTAGATATTGTTCTTTTATTTTATTGCAACTTTTTAACCTTAAAAAATATGATATCTAAATTTCAAAGTAAGTCAAGGGGAATTAAAAATTGAATTTTGATGAAACTTCTGTAAAAATAACTCTTTTGCCAATTTTTTTGATAAACTCTATTCCAGGGAGAATCCCCGTGCAGTGTGATATTGTGACAAACTCAGGGTTCATACTGGCAATTAATTTTGCAGTTCTCTTAATTCTTCTCTCAGATGTATTTTTAAGGTGCATTCCTCCGATTACTCCGTGCAATTTGTTTATTCCTGTAATTTTCATTCCATAATTAATAATATTGATGATGCCTGAGTGCGCACAGCCCGTTAAAACAACCAGGCCTTTATCGGCTATTATATACAGCGAAACATCATCTTGAAAGGGATCTTTTTCAAGTTTGTTATTTATCTTTCTATAATACATTGTTTCTGTTAGTTCCCATTTATTTATTTTCGGTATTTCACCGGAGAAAATTATTCCTCGGGAAATTTCCACAGAATTTGCATAAAACTTTGTGTTAAATTTGCTTAAATTTGCTTTCAGGCCTATATTTTCCTTTAACTCTTTTGTGATTTTATATTTAGGATAAAGAACTGCAGGGTGGGCGAATATTTCAAATTGATTATTTTTTTTACTGAATGGTTTAATTCCTCCTGTGTGGTCATAGTGCCCATGGCTCAAAACAATTGTTCCAATATTTTTAGGGTCGATGCTTTTTATTTTGAGGTTATGCATTAGTGCATGACCCTGGCCAGTATCGTATAGAATTTTTTGTTGTTCGGTTTCTACGAGCGCGGAGAATCCGTGTTCTGCAATAAAACCTCTTTTTGTTGTATAGTTATCTACTATAATTGTTATTTTCATTGTACTATAAGTTGCTTCTTATGAGTTTTCCATAGCCTCTACTGCCTATTATTTCATATTTTTCGTCAAAGACAACCGTTCCCCTCACAATGGTTTTTGCTATTTTACCTCTCAGCGTGTATCCTGCGACAACGGAATATTTTCCTTTGCTTTCCAATTGTGCCGGGTTAACAATCCATTCTTTATTTAAATCTACAATTGTAAAATCTGCATCAGCTCCAACTTTTAAACTACCTTTTTCAGGATATAAGCCATAGCGTTTTGCTGCATTTTCACTTAGTAATTTTTGTATTTTGTTTAAGGTAAGCTTTCCGCTGTGATAACCATAGGTAAGCATGATAGGGACCATAAGTTGAGTGCCTGGTATTCCTGCATAATTTTCCCATATATTGTTTGAGGATTTTTCTTCCGGGTATTTCCCTGCTGCATGATCAGTTGCGATAAAATCAATTGAGCCATTTTGTAATCCTTCCCATAAGGCATTTTTGTCTTCTTCTTTACGGACAGGTGGTGCAGTTTTCAGAATTGGCCCGATTTTTTCAAGATCCCCGATAGTAAATAGAAGATAGTGCGGACATGTTTCGGTTGTTACGTCCAAATTGTGTTGTTTTCCCCACTTAATTACATTCAGGCCTTCTTTTGTAGTGAGGTGAACAATGTGCAATTTGTTTTTGACCTTTTCTGTGATTCCCAAAAGAGACCAGATAGCTTTGGGTTCTGCTTGATATACTCTTCCTTCAAACCAACTTTTTGCATCTATCCTTCCCATCTTTTTCATTAACTGTGAGTAGTAGTGTACGAGATTAAAATCTTCCGCATGTACTGCACATACTAAATTTAATGTTTTGAGTTCTCTAAAAGCCTTATCCATATCGGGAATAGTCATTCGCGGATAGAGCTCCATCCCCGAGGTGGTATAGAATTTTACTCCGATAATTCCTTTTTTTTTCAGTTCTCTCAATGTTTTTTTGTACTCATTTGATTCTACCTGTTCTGGCGTAACGCCTCCCCAAAAGCTGAAATCTACATACGCTTTCGGCTGCACGATGTTGAGTTTATTGTCAAAATTTTTGCCTGTTGTGATTGGGGGGATAGACGTGCAGGGCATATCAGCGATTGTTGTGATTCCGCCGGCTGCAGCACTTCTTGTACCTGTTTCAAAGTCCTCTCTCTTTGTAAAGCCCGGATCATCAAAGTGCACATGGGGATCTAAGAATCCCGGAAAAATTATATTTTCTTCCGCGTCTATTTCACTATCGCACGAAATTTTTGTATCATTGCCTGGGACAATAGCTTTTATTTTTTCTTTGTCAATATATATAGTTGCTTTTTCATTTTTCTCTTGTTTTGTTATGATATAGCCATTTTTTATGCGTATCATTTTTATCTATGTCCTTACAAAAAGAGGGACAAAAGCGAATTTATCTACATCAACAAGACCTTTATCAGTTATCTTTAATTTTGGAATAACGGCAAGAGACATAAAGGCAAGTGTCATAAATGGATCTGGCACTGCAGTACCGTTTTCTTTTTTTACAATTTCATGGAGTTTTATTAATATTTCTGAAGTTTCGTTAATTGATCTATTCGTCATAAGACCGCCATACGGAAGTGCAAGGGAACCAAGAACTTTACCATTTTTTATAATAGCAATCCCTCCTCCCATTGCTTCAATTTGTGCTATAGCAAGAAGCATGTCCTTATCATTTGTCCCGGTAACAATAATATTGTGCGAATCATGTGAAACCGATGTGGCAAAAGCACCACTTTTTAATCCCAATCCATTTATAAACCCTACTCCTACATTTCCTGTTGCCTTATGTCTTTCAATGACTGCAATTTTGATTATGTCTTTTTTGATATCCGATACTACAAGCCCATTTTTAACGCTTGGCGTGCAGTGTAATTCGCTGGTAATAACCGTATCGGGGTGAATGCCAATCACTCTGATTTTGCCGTTTCTTTTAGGTACCTTTAAATCGTTAAAGGTGACTGGTTTAATATTGATTGTATTTTTAACAGCGTCGTCGTGCAGCTGTCCCTTAAATTCAAATAGGGGTTTGCCATCAGATGCGACCAGCTTGCCATTTTTAAATACTTTTTCTATTTTCAAGATATCTTTAAAGACAACAATATCTGCACTGTAACCCGGAGCAATGCCTCCGTTTCTTTTGAACCCGAAAAAAGATGCAGGGTTCAGTGTAGCAAGCCTTATAGCGAGCGGAAGTGGAATTTTGTTTTTAAGCAGTAAAGAAATTGCAAAATTAACATGGCCTTCATGTACAAGGTCTTCTGGGTGTTTATCATCGGTGCAGAGAAGAATTCTATGCTTTGTGTGCTCGTTTAATATGGGGATAAGTCTTTGTACATCTCTTGTGAGAGAACCTTCTCGCATCATAATCCACATTCCCTTTGATAACTTTTCTTTTGCTTCCTCTGGTGTTGTGCATTCATGATCTGTCATCACACCGGAAGCAAGGTAAGCATTTAAATCTTTTCCCGAAAGTCCTGGCGAGTGGCCATCAATAATCCTATCTCGTGATATTGCAATTTTTGCCAATACCTCAGGATCTTTTGCAAGAAGGCCTGGATAATTCATCATTTCTGCGAGTCCCAAAACTTTTGGATTGTCTTTAAATATTGCAAGGTCTTCTGCGTAGAGATGTGCTCCGGATGATTCAAGAGGCGTTGCAGGCACACAACTTGATAACATAAAGTAAATATCCATCGGCAGGTTTTTAGCAGAGTTGATCATGAATTGTATGCCAGGAATTCCCGCTACATTTGCTATTTCATGAGGGTCTGCAATGGCTGTTGTTGTTCCTAAAGGGATTACAGCTCGTGCAAATTCAGGGGGAATTGACATGGTGCTTTCTATATGGAGGTGTGCATCTGTAAAAGACGGTGAAATATAAGATTTATTTACATTTATTATTTCTTTTGCTTTTTCATATGAGCCGATGCCAACAATAATTCCTTTGTGAATGAGAATATTTCCCGTTTCGATAGACACATTGAATACATTAACAATCTTTCCGTTTTTAAGAAGAAGATCTCCTTCCTTTGCTCCTCTTGCGACATCAATAATTTCTGCTAAATCTTCTTGCGTAAGATCAGGCATTCTGTATTTTTTCCCAGAATTTTTTTGCAATTTCTCTTGATTTTGTCATTACTTCTTCTTCATCTATTTCTGTAAGTTTGTGATCTTGCATAAGTACTTTCCCGTTGATTATTGTCGTATTTACCATGTTGTCTCTCATGCCAAAAATGAGATGGTAAAAAGCATTTGAACCATTGAACGGCGTGGGAGGAAAATAATCCAGGACAATAACATCGGCAGAGGCTCCTTCTTTAATTATTCCGACAGGCCTTGCAAAGAATTTTGCAAAGATTTTTCTGTTATTTTTAAATAGCATTTGCTGAATTTCATTTCCGCCGATACGAGGATCTTTGTTGTGCAGTTTTGGTAAAACATAAGCGACCTTTGCCGATTCAAACATTGACGGGGTATAGCCATCTGTTCCGAGCCCTACGAGTATTTCTTTTTCGAAGAATTTTAATAACGGTGCGACACCTACGGCATTATTCATATTAGACTCGGGATTATGTACGATCATTGTATTTGTATTTTTTAGTATGTCCATTTCATGCTTATCAATATGCACGCAGTGGATTGCAAGGGTTTTATCGCCTAGTATACCAAAATCATTCAGCCGCTCCACGACTCTTTTCCCGCTTTTTTGTAATGAATTTTCTACATCTTCTATCCCTTCTGCGACATGTATGTGGAAGCCCGTATCAAGGTTTTCAGCTGCTGCTTTGCTTTTTTCCAGCGTTTCATCGGAAAGCGTTAACGATGCGTGCATACCAAATGTTGCTGCAGTGAGTGTACTGAATGTATCTGTTTTCTTTTTTTGGATATAACGTACATTTTCATTGATGGATGCATCTCTCAATTCTTTTCCGCACCTATCAGATGTTTCATAACAGAGAGCAGAACGAACTCCAGTATCAATTGCTGCTTTTTCTAATATATCAAGACTTCCGTCCACTAATCCAAAAGAGGCGTGATGGTCTAGAATTCCTGTGGTCCCAACCTTTATTCCTTCGATGAGAGGAACAAGAGCGCTGTAATAAAGTTCTTCTTTTGTTGCCAGAGCTTTGTCCAGTTTCCACCATAATTTTTCAAGGATTTCTTTGAAGTTTTTAGGTGGCGCACCTTCTAACCCCATACCTCTTGCAAAAGTGCTGTACAAGTGCATATGCGTATTAAGAAAGCCCGGCATAATAAGACGATGCTCTACGTTCAGAAATTCTGCCTCAGGATATTTTTGTCGCAGCTCTTCTGTTTCTCCGATTTCTTTAATTACTTCATTATCTATGAGGATTGCGCCGTTTGTGATAAATTTGTCATTGTCGTCTAATGTTAGTATTAAACCATTCCCTATGATTTTCATATTGCCTCCTTGCGTATATTATATGCATTTTTATATTTTTCTGTCAAGTACAATGAAAAGAAAAATTGGAATGTCTATTATTTAGGAATAGTATTTCTTGTTGATGTGGCAATCACATTTTTTATTTTTTCTTTTGTTTTTTCTGCCCTTGCGCTCTTGCATTTTTTTTGTCATTCCGGACTTGATCCGGAATCTCATCTTTGTTTTTACTTTTCTTTGGCCTTTAAAGGAATCTTTAGGGAATGTGTCCCTCAAGATAAACAGAGACCCTGAAATAAAACTTGGCGTAATGCGACGGTTTTTTTGTCGTTGCGAGGAAGGAGCGTTGGTGACTGACGCGGCAATACCGCATTTGCTCTTTTCTTTAGATTTTGTACTAAGTTTAGTGAAACTAGTACGGCATCCTCAGTGGTAAAATATTCATTGGTATCAAATCTATAAGAAAATAATCAATTACTTTTTTTATAAGTGTTTTTCCCGCAGGAATTGAAGATTGGATGATCAAGATTTATTTCCTTTTAACCTTTGCTTATACAATGTTCCCTTTTAATATTTTTTTGTACATAGAATAAGGAAAGGCAACAATTAATTCTTCATTTTTTATACTGGCATATAAACGTGAATCCTTACAACCACAAGAAACGGTGGGATAATCAGTTTCCCAGGCAACAACTGTTTGCAAGCAAATTGATAAAAAAGGCCTTAACTCTGTTTTTAATATTTCTCCCGTATGCACAAAGTATAACCTTGATATTTCCATTACATCTTTTGGTAAAGCAAAGCTGACCAATATATCTGCTTCTTCTCCATTTAAGATAATGGACTTTATGTTTTTTGTATTTGAGACTTGAATCTTCTTTAGAACCCCATCAATAAGATTTATATTAACCTTGTTGTTGGATGAAAATTTCTGTTCAAAATCAGAAAGATTCTTTTGCCAACCAAAAGCAATTCGTGCTCCTTCACAATTTATATTTCCTTTGTTAATAATAATCTCTCTGTTATCAACCATTGCTTGATGAACAAATTCACAAAACCTACCTTTTTTGGACAAGTTTGTTTTTCTTTGCGTATCTAAGAATTTTACTTTTACCCAATTCATCCCTTCACCTCTCTGTATCCGGTCGATATGTTTCTTTGCTCGGAGGTAGAAAATTTCATCAATATCAACCTGTCAATGTAGTGTTCTCTAAATTGATTGGCTACCAAATTTTTCGTTTTCTATTTTAGTAACATCCAAGATTGTGTCAAGTGTTGTGGTATCTCTTTGTCTTTTCATTCTTTTTCTTTGTCATTGCGCGGGGGCTTTAGCCTATAAAGCAATCCGACCAATCCGACAGATTTATCGTCTTTGCGAGGGAGCCGTTAGGCGACTGCGGCAATCTCACTTTGCTCTCATCTTTTTGTTTTATACCTTTCAGGCACCTAAAAGGGGCAAGAACACCTGATAAACACTACATTTGTGGCATATCAACGGAGACCCCCTTAGAAGCTCCTACATCGAACGGTTTTAAAAAAAGGGAATATTTTGTTTTAATCACTGTCATAGCTCATAAGACACACGGAAACGCTATTAAATAATCCTGCATTTAACAGCGTTTCTGGGGGTGTCACGAAGGAATGCGGGTTTCTTGAAGGTACTTTTGCAGACAGTACAATCAAGGAACCCTTTATTTAAGCCAAAGTCATTTTTGAAATACTATTTAGGAAGAAGGGTAATTTAGAAAAAGTGCTAAGAAACGGCTTAAGTTCGTAGAAACGTAGTCTAATTTGAAGGGGTTAAGAGATACCCCCTCAATACTCCCATGTTTCTCTTTTGTCACTGTGCCTTTTTTGACATTGCGAGGACCCGAAGGGGCGTTTTTCTGCCCCTTGTCATCATATATACTACTCCAGGTTGTGAAGAAACATATCTTTGTTTTTACATCTTTTTCTGTTGCTTTTTCTTCGTCATTGCGCAGAGTGTAACGACAAAGCAATCTCGTTTTTTGTCTTTATGTTGTTTTTGTGCGAAAATAAATCAGTCGACCAAAATGGTTAAAATGGTGCCTGGCACAAAAATAACCACTTTTACATTGTAAATGCTCTTTGCGTTGTCTTTGCGCTTTTGTTTTTAGATTATAAACGACGTAAGATCTGTTTAAGCATTTATTTTGTGTGACTTTACACAGGAAAATTACTATTTAGTTATGGTATTTAGTTGGTTTATTCAAACTTGAAAAGCATCACAGCAAAGAAAAGCGTTACAATAGAAAATATAAGAAGCACATAAAAATTCGGAAGAATTGCCATCGCCCCAAACCCTCTTGTGATAATTTTATTAAACCCATTTATTGCCCAGTATTGAGGGGTAAACCGGGCGACATTCTGCATAAATTTTGGAACAATTTCAATAGGCCACCATGCGCCGCCAAACATACTTGTTACTATTGAAATAAGCACAGCAAACGCACCTGCCTGAGCAGAAGTCCGTATAAATACAGAAAGAAGCATTCCGATCCCGGTAACAGAGAGAACATAACTTATAGTAAGAAGCAAAACTCCTATAAGTGAATTTCCCCAGTTTACTTTTAGAATAAACTGGCCAAAAATAATAAGAATCATGAATTGAATAAATCCAACCAAGAAAAAGCTGAACATTTTCCCCGAGATTATAGAGAATTTCCTCGTTGGTGTTGTTAAAAGACTCGCAAGTGTCTTGTTGTGTCTCTCTCCTACCATTGCAACCGCTGCAAAGAGTACCCCCATCATAACAAACATTACGGCAAATCCGGGAGAAGACGCATTCATTCCGTTGGGTATACTTTCATCTCTTTTTTCAACGGATAAAATATTATACTCCACCCGAATAGGGGGTATAGGATTAAATGATGTGTCCGCTTTTTGAAATATTTTCCTCCATATATTTTCTTCCTGTTCGTCCGGAATAATTTTTCTCTCTCTTAATTTTTCAAGTGTAAAATTCGCTGAAAGTGCATCGATGGATATTCTGTTTGCTGTCTTCGTTATAAGCTCATCTAAAAAATAAGAGGAACTCTTTCCTGATTTCAAAATCTCAATTGTCGTGGATTTACCGTTCATAAGATTTTCTGAAAAATTCTCAGGTATCAATAAACCTGCAAAAAGCTCAGACTTTTTTACACGAGCTTTCATGTTGGTTTTGTCGCTTTCTCCAATAATTTCAATACCTTCTTCTTTTTCCAATGTACTTTTAAATGTTTCCCCGTAGATTCCTTTATCTCTGTTGAAAAAACCAACAGGGATTTTTTCATTTCCGCTACGCGGAGTACTCATAGTCCCTATAAGAGTAGTCCAGATGATTGGTATTAAAATAAGCCAGATAAGAGTCCCTCTATCACGAAATACTATTTTTAAAGAATGAAGCGCTATATAAACAATTTTTTTAAGCATCTTTACACTCCCTTCAGCTTTAACCTGAAAACACCAATAGAAAAGAAAATACTTGCCATAACGAGAAGGACAAGTGCATATGGAAAGATTGAGATAACTCCTCCTCCATCGTACATTAGCTTAAAAAATCCGTCCAGAGCCCACCTATTCGGTGTAAATTTGCTTGCTATGTTCATCCATCCCGGGAAAGTATATATAGGCCACATTGCACCACCAAGAAATCCAAATATCATTGATAACGCAGGACCTATATTTCCAATTTGCTCTTCACTTTTTGTAAATGAAGACAGGAGTGTCGAAAGCCCGGAGAAGGCTAATACGGCAGAGAGAATCATTATGGTAATGCCCGGAACAGAATCACCCCAGTTTACTTTATAAAATATGCTTGTAAACATTATAATGATGACAAATTGAAGAAGGGCAACAAGAAAAATACCAAAGAGTTTCCCTCCGATAATTTCTTTTTCACTTACAGGAGCAACTTTTATTCTGTCAAATGTCTTAATTCTTTTTTCCGTAAAAATTGTTTCAGCTCCTGAATTTGTTGCAAACAATAGATACATAATCCCCATTCCGACTGCATAATATTCCATTGCAAGAGGGTTTTTGGTATCCCTTTTTTCTGTCTCTTTATTAACCAAAACAATGTTTTCTTTACTTTCTATTTCCGAAAGCCACGTGAAAATTAAGTTTTGAATCTCCGAAGGTTGTATAAGATTTTCCGAATGCAAGAAATCAAGGGCAGTTTCCACAATTATTCTTCTTTTCAAAACCTCAAGAGTAAATGACTCGACAATATTCTTTATAACACTTGCTTTAATAGTCTGCTCAGGATCACCATAAACATTAATTTTAGTATTTTCCCCTTTTACAATAGATTCTGAGAATCCCTTTTCAATGACGACACCAGCTGCAATTTCACCTTTATTTATACTTTCTATTATCTCTTCTTCGCTTTTAACAAAGCTTATTTTTATCATATCCTTTAATTCATTCGAGCTAAATACATCATTTATCAGAATATTTGAAATCTCTCCTTTATCTTCATTTAAAACAGCAATATTAATTGTAAAAGGTTTATCTGTCCACAAAGGCTGAAAAACCATACCCAGCACAAGAATCAAAATCAATGGCATAGCAAGCAATACGATAAAAGAGACGCGATCTCTCGCTCGAATTCTTACATCCTTAACGCCAATGAGAAACATTTTTCTCATATTAATCCCTCAACTCCTTTCCTGTAAGGTGAAGGAATACGCTTTCTAAATTTGGCTCTTCAATTTCAACCCACTTAACCTTGACATTGCTTTTCCCAAGGATTTCCAATACGTCCGGTAAAACTTTTCTCCTATTAAGTGTTAATATTTCAATTGATTTATCAACTATCTCTACCTCATTTGTACTGGACATTTTTTTAATTGCTCCTGCTAAACTCCGGGGTATTTCATTTATCGTTACAATTTTTAGTGAGTCCATTTTGCCAACAAGAAGCCTCAATTCATTTTGAGTCCCGGATGCAATAATTTTACCTAAGTCCATAATAGCAACTCTATCACACAAAAATTCAACTTCTTCCATATAATGACTTGTGTAAAGAATTGTGAGGCCATTTTTGTTCAATTCCTTTAATGTAGCAAGAATGTTTGTTCTTGATTGAGGATCAACTCCCACTGTTGGCTCATCCAGTATAAGAAGCTCTGGCGAAGGCAACAAGCCCACTGCGATATTAATTCTTCTCTTCATACCGCCGGAGTATTTGTTGATTAGATCTCCGCTTCTTTTAGTTAAGCTGACAATTTGAAGAACTTTGCCCACTCTTTCGTGAAGTTGTTTCCCACCGAGTCCATACATTTTACCCCAAAAGAAAAGATTTTCTCTTGCGGAGAGTGTAGGATACAATGCAATATCTTGTGGGACAACGCCTATTCTCTTTTTTACCTCCATCGGCTCTTTTATTATTGATTTCCCATTTACAAATGCGTTACCTGAAGTAGGAGAAATTAAACAAGACAGCATTGAGACAGTTGTTGTTTTACCTGCTCCATTCGGACCGAGAAGCCCAAAAATCTCCCCTTTTTTAATCTCAAAACTTATGCTATCTACTACATTTTTTTCATCGTACATCTTTGTAAGTCTCTCTACCTTAACTATG
>JAYELD010000052.1 GCA_034717215.1 Caldisericota bacterium | reverse complement strand
GCTAAAAAGAGAAGACCGGCTCAACTGTGGTGCCTGTGGATATGATTCCTGTCGAGAGCTGGCTATCGCCGTCTGTCAAGGTTTGGCAGAGATTGAGATGTGCTGGCCTTACTTGGTCAACGAATTACAAACTACACAGGATGAACTCCTCAGGGCTGAGAAGTTGACTTCCCTGGGCCAGTTGGCTGCCTCAATCGCTCACGAGATTAATAATCCTCTGGCTGGAGTCCTGGTTTACACTCAGCTGCTATCGAAAAAGGTGACTGGTGATGCTGTTAAGAAAGAAGAAGCACTGAGTTACCTTTCCAAGATGGAATCCGAGGTAGGTCGTTGCTCCAGGATAATCCGAAATCTTTTGGATTTTGCTCGTCAGACAGAGCCGATGTTGAGGCTGGTGGATGTTAACCAGGTTATAGAACAGGTCTTGGCTATGGTAGGTCATCAAGCTCAACTTCAAAACGTTGAGGTTGTGAAAGAGTTTAGCCCATCCTTGCCTAAGGTCATGGCTGACTTCGACCAGCTTCAGCAGATATTTACCAATCTCATGCTTAATGCTATCCAGGCAATGCCTGAAGGGGGCAGGCTGACCCTTCGCAGCTCGGCGATGGATAGTGAGGTCAGAGTTGATGTTCAGGATACGGGCTGTGGTATCTCAAAAGAGAATCTGTCCAAGCTTTTCACCCCTTTCTTCACCACCAAGGCAAAAGGCAAGGGTGTAGGATTAGGATTAGCTGTAGCGCATGGGATTATTGAGAGGCACAAGGGAAGGATCAAAGTACAAAGTGAGGTGGGGAAGGGAACCACCTTCAGCGTCTATTTGGGAGGACACAACGATGAAAAAGGTTAAAGTACTCGTGGTTGATGATGAAGCTATTGTCCGAGAGGCGCTAAGCGACTGGCTCAATGATATTGGCTATCAGGTTTTCACTGCTGAGAACGGTCACAAGGCGTTAGAGGTGATTGAGAAGGAAAAGCCAGGCATCATGATTGCCGATCTCGTGATGCCAGGTATGGATGGTATTGAGTTGATGAAAAGAGCTAAAGCGCAGCAGCCCAATATTGAGGTTATTATCATCACAGCCTATGCCAGCATACCTACGGCTATAACTGCCATGAAGGAAGGAGCTTTCGATTACATTGAGAAGCCTTTTTGCCCTGAGAGGGCTGAATTATTAGTCAAGAAATTAGCTGAACATCAAGAACTAGTTGAGGAAAACTTCTCCCTGCGTCAGAAATTGGAAGACCGTTACCGCTTTGAGAACATCATAGCGAAAAGCTCTAAGATGCAGCGGGTAATCGAGGTAATAAAAGTCGTAGCTAAGAGCAACGCCACCGTATTGATCACAGGCGAGAGTGGCACAGGGAAGGAGTTGGTGGCACGTGCCATTCACTCTCAGAGCCATCGTCGGAACAAGCCCTTCGTCGCTGTTAGTTGTGCTGCTTTGCCGGAAAGCCTCTTAGAAAGTGAGCTATTTGGCCATGAGAAAGGTTCCTTCACTGGAGCTTACGCTCAAAAGAAAGGGAAATTCGAGTTTGCCAATGGGGGGACACTTTTTTTAGACGAAGTCGGCGAGATGAGTGCCAATATCCAGGTTCACCTGCTAAGGGTCTTAGAAGAGAAAGAATTTACTCGTGTCGGTGGCAATGAGCCAATTAAGGTTGATGTAAGAGTTATTTCAGCGACTAATAAGGACTTAAGAAAGGCAATAGAAAAGCAGGAATTTCGAGAAGACCTTTATTACCGACTCAATGTAGTTAACATCGAATTGCCTCCCTTAAGGGAAAGAAAGGAAGATATCCCTCTATTAGCTGAACATTTCTTGCATAAATTTGCAATGGAGAATCGGAAAGAGGTTACCGAATTCTCTCCCGAGGCTATAGAGTTTCTGCTTCATTATGACTGGCCGGGCAATGTCCGTGAGCTGGAAAACGCCATTGAAAGGGCAATCATCCTGTCTAAGGATAGCCCTATCACTTCCGCTGACCTGCCTCAGGAAAATCTGTCGCCGGTTGGCTCAGCCTCCGTAGGAAAAAACCTCAAAGAAGTGGAGAAGAGCCATATCTTAAATGTTCTTCGTGAAACCAGCGAGAACTACAGTGAGGCAGCTAGAATCTTGGGAGTCAGCAGGATGACCCTCTACAACAAGGCAAAGGAGTATGGTTTTGAAGTAAAAAAATAGACGTCGAGTGACTTTTTTCTTTACATAGTTAAAGATACAGTAAGTTTTCAGAATTGGTGAAAAAGGCTACC
>JAYELD010000051.1 GCA_034717215.1 Caldisericota bacterium | reverse complement strand
AAATACAGGTAATAGGGACAACTACTTTAAAAGAATATCGGAGATATATAGAAAAGGATACTGCACTTGAAAGGAGATTTCAGCCGATATTTGTAAAAGAACCAACAGTAAGCGAAAGTGTGAAAATTCTTGAAGGCTTGCGTAGGCACTATGAAGGATTCCACCAGGTCAGGATTACTCATGAAGCGATATGGTCGGCAGTTAGACTTTCTGTGAAATATATTAATGATAGGTTTTTGCCCGACAAAGCAATAGATCTTATTGATGAGGCAGCTGCGCGAGTACGATTAAATTTTTCTAAAAGATCTGAACCAAAAAATTTAGAATATAAGTTAAAATCAATAAGAGATGCCAGATCTCAAGCAATAAACGACAGGGATTCTTTAAGAATCGAAAAACTTAAAGAAAAAGAAAAAAAGATAATGGAAAAAACGAAAAAGATTATACCACCTTCTGTTGCATCGTCTGGCGATATACCAAAAGTGACAGATAACGACATAAGGAAGGTAGTATCCTTGTGGACTAGTATTCCTGTTGAGAAACTTGTATCGGATGAAAAGGATAGACTTGTGAATATGGAAACAGAACTTCATAAAAGAATTGTTGGTCAAGATGTTGCAGTAAAATCTGTTTCTAATTCTATAAGAAGAGTAAGAGCTGGTCTAAAGAATCCGAGAAAACCTATAGGTTCGTTCCTTTTTTTGGGACCTACTGGTGTCGGAAAAACAGAGCTTGCAAAAGCACTTGCAGAATTTCTTTTTGGGAACGATACTGCTATGATAAGATTTGATATGTCCGAATATATGGAGAAATTTACAGTGTCACGTTTGATTGGCTCTCCCCCAGGCTACGTGGGATATGAAGAGGGAGGGGTACTTACGGAGGCCGTGAGGAGGAAGCCTTATTCCGTAGTGCTTTTTGATGAAATTGAAAAGGCTCACCCTGATATATTCAACATTCTTCTCCAGATTATGGATGAAGGACGTCTAACAGATGCTCAGGGACACACAGTCAATTTTAAAAATACGGCAGTCATACTTACATCTAATTATGGCACGGATATATTTAAATCTAACGTATTGGGTTTTTCTGTAGGAGGCGCTGAAAAAACTTTCGAAGATAATAAAAAGAAACTTTTGGTTTCTCTCAAGAAGATTTTTAAACCGGAATTTCTCAACAGGATAGACAATATTATTGTTTTTTATCCGTTAACACAAGAAGAAATTATGCAGATAGTGGATGTTATGACGAAGAGAATAGAAAAGAATATAATAGATGAAAAAATAAGCATAAAACTTACTCGTAAGATGAAAGCACGCTTAGCAAAGAATGGTTACAGTGCAGAGTATGGAGCAAGGCCATTGCAACGACTTATCGAGAGAGAAGTGGAAGACCCAATTGCTATGGCTCTTCTAAAAGAAGAGTTTAGTAGCGGGAATATAATCATTGTGGACTACGACGAAGAGTCAAAAACTACTAAGCTTAGCAAAAAAAGCGAAATAGTTAGTGCAAAATAGCAAGATACGGAATTTTTCAATTATAGCGCATATCGATCACGGAAAGTCGACACTTGCCGATAGATTGCTTGAAAAGGCAGGGTTAGTAACAGAACGCAATAAGAAAGATCAAATTTTAGATGATATGTCTCTTGAAAAAGAGCGAGGCATTACTATTCGTTCGCATCCTGTCACTATTACGATTAAAGACAAAAAAGGCGATGAATATCAGTTTAATCTTATAGATACTCCGGGGCATGTTGATTTTAATTATGAAGTATCACGTAGTTTAAAAGCATGTGAAGGGGCAGTGCTTCTTGTCGATGTTTCCCAGGGGGTTGAAGCTCAGACTATTGCCAATACTTATCTTGCATTAGAGCATGATCTTACCATTATTCCTGCTTTGAATAAAATTGATATTAAAGGTGCTGACATTGAAGGGGCAATAAAGGAAATCGAAGAGATGGTAGGATTATCAAGAGATGAAATTTTGCAGATTAGCGCAAAATTGGGCACCGGTGTTGATGATTTAATAGAAGCAATAATTAAAAAAATTCCACCTCCTCATGTAAACAGCAATGCGTCACTTAAAGCACTTGTGTTTGATTCGCACTTTGATACATATAAGGGAGTAGTGGTGTATGTGAGAATAATGGATGGCACGATTCGTTCAGGTGATAAAATTAAATTTATGTCTTCGGGAAAAGAATTTCAGGTGGAAGAAGTAGGTGTGTTTAAATTAAAAATGGAGCAATGCGATGAACTTACGAGCGGTA
>JAYELD010000050.1 GCA_034717215.1 Caldisericota bacterium | reverse complement strand
AAAGAGCTTTACCCGAGAACCTATTACGGGAGGGCGCGCTCCGTCAGGAACTCCGCTTGGTTCTACGATACTTCAGAGCAAAATGGCTTCCAGTTTTTTTGAACAAAGAAAAGAAGATTTATCCTCGTTTTTAAAGGAAATTATTTTTGAATGGATATTACCAGATTTCAAAGACCAGAAAAGAAAAGAACATAAAATTTTAATGAGAAGTATTATGGACGATGAAGATAGCTCTGAAAAGTTCTTCCAGATTAAATTGAACGAGAAAATGAATGAATTAAAACTTAAAAGCAAACATCTCACGCCAGAGCAATGGAAAATAAGACGGGGGATACAGGCAGAGCTTTTAAGCGATTCAGAGATAAATTTACCAGAAGGATTTTACAATAACCTGAAATATAAAATAGACATCACTATTGTAGGAGAACAAATAGACACAAGTTCCAAAATAGGAATTTTCCAGATGATTTCTCAAATGCTTGCTTCTAATCCCGCTCTTTTACAGGACAAGCGAATTAAGAAAATGATTTATAAAATGTTAGACGCAGGAGGAGTAAACCCGCATAGCATATTTTCTGAAGATGTCCCAAGTATAGCGGGAGCTTCAGAGGAAGCAGCACCTCCCCAGAGAGGAGGAAGTATGGCGCGAATTGCTCCTATGTCTCCAATAGCAACAGCAACTAAAGAAGTATGAATTTAAGTAAAAACCAAATTTATTTTATTAAAAAAAACGAAGCTATGATTTCCAGTATTCTGAATAACAGAATTGAAAATCTAAAAGACCGCATATTAGATGTTGAACCAGACAAAAGAAACGAACTTATTGAGTGGATTAAAGAGTATAAATTAGGAGTAGGATTATTAAAAGAAATATGCAAAGACAATGACGAAAAAGACCCAACAGGTATTTAAAGGTCGTTATGGGACTAAACCCTAAAAAAAAGAACTATTCACTAAAGAATTAAAAAAGAATTATGCAGGACGCAAACATAACTCAAGAAGAATCTGAAGAGTCCAAAGAAACTTTAGAAGAACTTGGGGAGGAGACGGAAACTCCTGACGAAACCGAAGAGGAGACGGGTACTCCTGAAGAAACCCAGCCAGAAAAGGCAGAAAAATCAAAAGAATTGCAGTCCGCCTTAGCACAGAAAGACCATTATAGGAAGAAGTATTCAGATGCTCTTGCTAAAATGGAAAAATTGAAAAAATCCGATTCTGTGTCCAGTGATATGCCTATTCCAACAAATCCAATGGATGTTGTGAGATTGGCAAAATCATTAGAGGGGTATAACGAGAGTGAAGTTGATTTCATTGTTCGCAATGCTCCCGACAAATCTATTGATAGTGTAATAAACACTACCAACGATGATTGGGTAAAAACTGCAATTAGTGCGAAGAGAGAAAAGGTCGAAAAAGAGAAAAAAACACCCGACCCTTCATCGCCCTCTTCAGTTCTTAACGGAAAAACAGGAGAAGATTTAGAAAAAATGGACGACAAGGAATTTAGTAAATGGGCTAAAGAAAATATGTCGTCAGGCAGAGGAAGGACGGGCATATAACAATGACCGTAGGAACAGGTTTTGATGCTGATAAATACGATGTTTATAGACCCGAAATTTGGACATCCCGAATTACCCGATTTATGAAAGAGAGGCTTTATGCAGCTGGTTTCTTCAAAGATTATTCAGCTGATATTGTGGGAGGAGATGTTCTCCACGTTCCCCACATAAGCGACACTTTCACCGCTACAGCAATTAAGGTTACGAGTGGAGATGTCACTGCAGAAGCTATATCTGAAACTAAAACTGACCTAACCGTTGATAGTTGGTATGGTAAAGCATTTTACATTACCAAGTTTGAGGAAAGAGAAATAATGAAGAGACCAAACATTATCAACGAGTATGCACAGGCGATTGGCTACAGATTATCCAGATATGCAGAACGAGCTATTTTAGACAACATTACAAGCATCACACCAACAGCAGGAACAACTACTACGAGTTTAGTAGCTACCAACATTGAGACAGCGCTTGGTATATTAGAATCTAACAGTGTGCCAAAAGAAAACTGTAGGTTCTTCTTTGAGCCAAAAGTATATTGGAGCGACATTATGTCAATCCAGAGATATTATGACGCATCGCAATTTGGAAAAGCAACTTTACCAACAGGTACGCACGACTTCTTATATGGCGTTCCAGTAACTCTTACTCCAAATGTTCCTCATAGCTTAGGTGTAAAGAACGCGGTATTACATCCAGATTCAATTATATTTGCGATGTATGGGCCCGACTTTACAGCAAAGAATAGTGAG
>JAYELD010000049.1 GCA_034717215.1 Caldisericota bacterium | reverse complement strand
CCTGACACATTAAAGCTGCTTTAAATTCTGAAAACCACAAAGAGATGTGGCGGTTTCCTGGGTGCGCTTGATCGCCCTTTTAAATCTTGTCTGATATAAAAAAGATAAATTGACAGGTGAACAAGCACAAGGTATACTGAATTGCAAAAAGAGTATACCTTGGGAGGTGAAGAAATTGTCTAAAGTAACTGCCAAATATCAAGTTACCATACCTGATTTTAAGTATTTCTCTTTTTGAGAAAAAGCCCATTTATCAAGTGCTGGCGCAAAGTAATTACAAAAACGAAATTAATAGTTCACATATCCAATTGAAATTGTTCGAAAGTTAACCGGACACTACTGATAAAGAATAAACGGAAAGATTGAACTCTGGCCTTGTGAGCTTCGAGAACGATGGGCTCACCCTTTTGTCCTTCTGGCCGCCCTGAATCTCGATTTCCTGTGCATTCATCCCTTTCGCGATGGCAATGGCCGAGTCTCCCGGCTTCTTTTGCGTTCTGCTTTTACGATCATCATCCATATTCAGGGTTCAGGGTTCAGTACATCTCATATTTGACTAGTCTGCCGTCAAGCCCGCCCGCCTTGATCGGTTTTTTCCATGATGCTTTTAAGCCGATTTTTTTTATATATCTGCGTTCTCCGAAGTAAATATAAGCAGTTGAACCTTTGCATTTCTGTTTAAGAAAATCACCGAAATCTTTGTAAAACGCTTCAAGATCCTCATCTCTCCACATTCGAATGCCATAAGGAGGGTTTGTCACAATTACCCGCCCCTCAATGGCAGGCAACTCTCTGAAGTCAGCCTTTTCAATTTTTACATTCTTTCCGTAATTAATCCCCATTATGTTTATCTTAGCCGCATCGACAGCTTCTTCAGACAGATCACTGCCTGCAATCAGACCTTGCGGCAGCTCCCGGATTCTTGCATCAGCCTCTTTTTTAACCTGCTTCCAGATAGAACCGTCAAAGTCAGGCAGAAATTCAAAACCGAATTTGTTTCTAAAAATGCCTGAAGGAATGTTGCAGTACCACATGAGCGCTTCGCACAAAAGTGTTCCCGAACCGCACATGGGATCATATAAAGGGACAGACCCGTTCCATTCTGTAAATCGGATAATCGCTGCCGCGACAGTTTCCTGCATGGGCGCTAATACTGTCTCCTCTCTGTATCCTCTCCTGTGAAGCGCGCCTCCAGAGGTATCGAGGCTTATTTCTGCCTTGTCATGCCTGATATGAAGATTTAGCAGGATATCAGGATTCCTTATAGAAACATCAGGGCGCTTACCGGTCTTTTCCCTGAAATAATCAGCAACTGCATCTTTGAGGCGGAGAGAAGCGTACTTTGAATGAGAAATATTACTGTCGGAAACAATCCCTGATACGGCAAATGTACTGCCTTGTGCAAAAAAATCTTCCCATTGTATCTGTTTTGCCTTCTTGTACAACATATCGGTATCATGACAATTAAATGATATTAACGGCGCAAGGCACCGTGAAGCAAGCCTTGTCAAATAATTAATTCGATACAGGGTTGATTTGTCCGCTCTGAAATGAATTCCGCGAAACTCCGGAGCAATGTCTTCGGCACCAAGTTCGGCCAGCTCTTCTACACCTGCTTCTTTTACGCCTTCAGCTATCTGAATAAAATAACGGGAATCCCGCTGATACTTATATGCTGCCACCTGCTGTTTATCTCCTCTACATTCAGGTAATCGTTCACAGTTCACGGTTCACGGTTCACGGTTACACATTTTGCAACCATACCATTTGATACCATTAGCTGTATTTGTTTTTATTGTACAAAACCGCTGCTTAAGGATTAAACTTTTTTGTCAAAAAGTACAACCAGAGAAAAACAGCTCTTTCGCTCTTTAGCATTAAATCGGGGTAATTGCTTTGCAGACCAGTCTTTGGATTCCTGCAGGAATGACAAAGGAAATGCGTAAACGCAGACAACCGGATCGGAATGGCAGATGTGATTTATATTTTGCAGAGAGTTTCTGAGCCTTGAGCGACTTGTCGGGGCGTAGCTTGCAGAGCGACTTGTCGGGGCGTAGCCCGTAGAGCGTAGCCAGAAGCCCGAAGCGGGCGGTAAAAAAAACTAAATGATATGGGAACAGTTTCTTGCCTTTTCCCAAGTTTACAGATAAGATATTTTATAAAAGGTGAATAAGTTGTGGTTTAATTATTTCAGTATGTTATGAGAACTTATGGTAACTTCTCAATAAATCCGGGTGGCTAATTCCAGGTTGATTCTCAGTCGGCAAGTGTTTGTTCACCACGAAGTGCACGAAGAAACACGAAGTTATTGTTTTTTATTGGATTTCTTCGTGGCCTTCGTGAT